>JAOUFY010000010.1 GCA_029857955.1 Spirochaetia bacterium | reverse complement strand
GGTTAAGATGCAAATACTTCGAAGGTCGCTGGGCTGAATTCTGGGACAATATGAAATACCGAACTTTTCTAAATGGGGAAAATGCCTTTGACTTAGTCGTATGATTTACTAAAAAGTAGCCGCTCCCTTTTTTTTTCAAATTTAATGAAAATTCACCTATATTATAACGTTCGCAGGATATAAAGAATGAAGTATGCAACACACGGTTACGGTATTAAATATGAGCAACTCTTTTTTGAAATTTGCATTTGAAGAAATGTATAGTCACAAAAAAACCAACAACACTTATTTTATGCAGCAAAATACTTTTAAAATAAATTTAGCCTGGTTTCTTTATTGTAAATTGATTTAATTTTCGGAATCTTAAAACATACCCTTTAAGTTAATATTAACATTCTTTAGATACTTTAGTTAATCTGCTTTTACAGCTTCTCGTTTAAAGAGATATTCCAGACTTTCTAGACTTTTTTCAAGCTCAAAGAAAAGTACCTGAGCAAGAGAGTCAAGAAGCGAAAGAGCATTTCGATCTGCATCACCGCTTGTCACTGCTCTTAAGCGATTAGAAATGCCTACATTAACCTTTTCAACTTCTTTATAACGATTGAGTAGTCCAGTTAATTTAATATCTACTTCCTCACCTTTTTTATGTGCGAAGTATTGCTCCAGAAGATAGGTCGAAACTGCTCGAAATACAGTTTCTTCCATAGAAGCAAAAGGCATATGAAATCTTGCCATTGGTTTTAAAAAATTCATATTCGGGCAATCGCTCGTTGACATAATCAAACCATAAATGGAGTATAATCCCTCTTGAAGAGATATTTTCTTGCTGCTATATCTTTCTTCAGTTTGTACAAGAACCAGCGCTTCATCATGAGATATCTCATTTTTAAAATACTCAACAAATGAGGACAGATTTACGGCAACAGGACAGTAAATCACATGATCAAGAGATAGTGGACAATTTTCACATTGGTGAAAACCCAGCCGTGTCCATTCTGGTCGAAAATCAATGTTTGAATTGATGTATGAAATGGTATCTGGATCAAGTTGAATTAAATAATCTTTTTTTTCACCTGAACCAAATTTAAATCTATAATGAATTTTTATTGTATTCATATCAGTTGTAAGTAACGGTTGTTTCTCATGATCATTATCGGATGGTTTTTAATATTACATTAATCATTCTATTCATTGAAAAACTACTACGATCAAGAATACAAAAATCCAGCCCTTACAGCTCCCCAATACCTGTCTTTTAAATGTAAACGAATCGACATGTCCATTATTGGATCTTCTGATGTCAAAACACATTGTAATGAATATAATGAGTCACTTTTAATTGCCTGCTTACTGACATAATCCTGCAATATTACGCCACCTTTATCTATTATTGCCATTTTTTTTGCTTTTTCCAAATCTGTTTCAGATTCAATAATATTTGTTGTAGAACTTGTAGTGTTTGCTAGAGGAACGTATCCTTCATCATCCATCACAACAAAATATTTTAATCCCGAATGCTGTAATTTATATTCATCAAGTAATGCCTGAAGAGAAGACTCAAAAAAACCATCGTATTTGCTTCTGTATCTTTTATTACCTTCTTCATCTGTAAAGTTATACTCACGAGAAAAAAGAATATCTTCTGAAATTAATCCACGACGAATCGCATTCTCACATATCTTCTCAAAATCCATTGCAAATCGAGTTAAAATAGAATAAATGCCGTCGTTTTGCTTAGACAACATTTCAGATATCTGCCCTGCGTGAATGATCTTTGCCAAATGATCTCCCTGTATTTTCATGTCGTAACTTGTAATTGAAAGTTGCTCCATATGTTCAAAATTTTCTTGTAAAAATGATTTAATTGTTTCAAAGTTTTCGGAAATCTTGTCAGCCAATTCTTTGTTAACAAGCATTTCATCGGAAATTTCAAAAACTTCTGACTTTATTGACTCCATCATTCTGACAACATACTTTACGGACTGTTCTCCAAGTTTTGCAACTTCAAGTCCTTCAAGTGCTTCACGGCCTTCTTTATAAATAATACTTTGAACACCTTTTGTTTTAGAATTGATATCCCTCATTGTATTGGTTATATCCTGAACAGACAAGTGAGTTAAAGCAGCTAATTGCTTTACTTCTTTAGACACCATAGTAAATCCTGCTTGTTCGATAGCAAATCGGGCACCTTCTATTGATGCATTTAATGAAAGTAACCGCGTCTGACCTGCAATTTTATCAATGACATGTATTACACCTTCTACCTTTTTTGTTGCAGATGTTAATTCATAAATACTTTTCTTGGTAATATCTACAAACTTCATCATCTTATTCACCATTTCCATGATGTCTGATATTTTTTGTTCGCCAATCTTTGTCGCATTTAATGTTTTTTCAATAATGTCTTTTGTAATATTGATCGATTCAATAGTTTGATAAAAAGTTTTTTCCATTACATTTGCTACTTCAAGAACTTTCAGTAATCGACCTTTTTCTTTTGATATGTTTTCACTATTTTTTAATGTTGTACTTCGAATTTCAAGCGCAGTTGAGGTGATATTATCTGCAATTGCCTTTAAATAAAATATATAAGGTATTTCTGATAAATCAAGATATGGCGAAACAGTTTTTTCAACAATCACCTCTTCTGCAAGATCAATATTTACATAAGTGTATAACCTTCTCATTACAAATAAAACAACCAACGCCAGGCTGATAGATATTGCCCATAAAATATAAAGACCGTTAATTGTAAAACTTTCGCTGAAATAATGTATCTGCTCATTCATAAAAAATGAGATTGTATAAAAAACAATCGAAATAATCGTAAACAGATATATCGGTTCTTTACGGAGATAAAATATTAGTGCAATAGGTAATAATGTATGATAAGTAAGGTATAAAGAATTTTCTTTTAAAAAAAACAATATGCAAATTGAAGTTATCGCTAAAACGATGGTTGACAACCAGGTTGATAGTTCTGCTAATTTCCCTGAACTTAGAATATATGATATAAATACAAGTAAAGATAATGCACCCACGATCCATGCAAATTTTTCACTTTGATTTAAATATACAAAATACAGGAGAATGATTATATGCAACGTTAAAATAACTGTTATAAATTTCTGAATTCGTCCCGTTGAAAATTTCATTTCTTATAAATTCCCGTTAATTAAAACATTATAGCCAAAATCCATATAATATGACATATCTTACCATTTATTATTCATACTTATTATCGGCCTGATCATATTCCTGGCAACTCCAAAAATCTATTTTTTTAGTTATATTACTTAAAAACTACAAAATTATCATTACCATGGAATTTATTTTAAAGAACGTTAAAATTGGCATTAATTTAATTGCTAAAGGAAAGATTAATTCGAATGTATATTAATACCCGGTATAAAAGATCCGATAATTAAAAAGGATTAAATTAAACAATGGCCGTGATAAATTTCTAAAGAAAAATTATAAATATGAGTTCTGTACAATTAACAACACTCCAGGATGAGAATGAATTATTTAAAAATAATGAAGATATACTAGCAAAAAATAAATTAGCTAAAAAGTTATTTAATTTTTGGATTTTAGTGCCATTGATTACGAGTATAACGATTGGTATTGTTATTTTAACAAACTACAACATATATGCGAATATTATTTTAAATATAAATGTTTTAATTTTTTTACTCTATCGAAAACCTGCACCCATTTACTTAAGTATGGGACTTACGATATCATTTTATCTCTATTTAATATATTCTGAAACTGCGATATCTTTAAATCTCGATGACATTAAATGGTTACTGATCATTAACCTTTTGTATAGCACTATTATAAGTATTGGTTTGTTTATTATACCCTTTAGGGGTAATAAAGTTTCTATAAAATTAAATGAAAAATTATCAGATAAAAATAATAATTTGAAAGAACAAATAAAAATTTCAGATATCATATTTATCAACACAATCATCGAAACAATAGAAAAAGATTCGTTCTTAATTAATGATTTAATCGGCATCAATGGAGGAAGATTACGAGCTCAAGTAAACCAGTCTCACGAAATAATGATCTCAACAAATGAGCTTAAAAACTTTTTTGATGATATTAACAAAAACGTTGGTATTATACGTAATATGTCAGAAAAGGCAATTGAATCAGCAATTGTCGGACAAAAAATGCTGCATAATATGGAAGATGAAATAAATCGTCTTCTGGGTACAATGGGTAAAACTACATCCTTGATTATTAATCTGGGAACTTCATCTCAAAAAGTAAGCGAAATTATAGAGAGTATAGAAAACATTGCAGATCAAACCAACTTGCTTGCATTAAATGCAACGATTGAAGCAGCACGTGCCGGATCACAGGGGCATAGTTTTGCAGTAGTCGCGGAAGAAATTGGAAAACTTGCCGAAACAACACAAAAATCTACACAAAATGTAATTGATATGATCGATTCTATTCGAGTTTCCACCAATATTGCGCAGGAAGTTGTACCAAAAGAATCAGCTCAGGCAAATCTGATTATTAAAAGCTCAAAAGAAGTACTCGAAGATTTAAAAGTAATACTTGAGGCAGTCGAATATATGACTGATCAAATCCATGAGGTAGCAATCATTTCTAAAAAACAATCAAGCCGTGCTGAAGATATAAATTTATATATTGAATCTATTGCACGATTTATACGTGAAAGTTCTACTGATGTGGCAGATATTTATTCATACACAGATACATTGGATATACAAATTGAAGCGATGAGAAATATAGTAAATCGTTTAAAATTTGAAGAAAGAATTGAAAACCCGACTCAACACTTTCTTCAACTTGGAAAGGAATTTTTACAAGAAGTTTGCGATGCATTTGAAAAAGGCATCGAATCAGGTCATATAACGGAAAAGGATTTGTTTAACCGTAAATATACGCCAATAAGCGGCTTCAGTCCCCCTAAATATCGTTCTGAGTTTGACAGATTTACTGATGAATTCATTTCTCCGATACAGGAAAAATATTTAAACATGGATAATCGGATTGATTATTTCTCAATAACAGATGACAAAGGGTATTGCCCGACTCATAATAAAAAATATTCTATGAGCATAACAACAGATTTAAACGCAGATAAAAATTTAAACAGAACCAAGCGAATATTTAATGATGCCATCGGGAAAAAAGCTGCTTCAAATGTTAAAGAAGACCATTTAGTACAAATGTATCCTCGCGACACGGGAGACTTTATGAATGATCTGTCTATTCCTCTAATATTTCGTGGACGCCACTGGGGTGCCGTGAGAATTGGATATGTTTTTTCCTGATTATGTACTTTAATAATGAATATAATAACCTGCACGATCATCATTTACAGATAAGTAAATACGATTTCAACAAAATTATTTTAAATCGAGACAAATCAGATAATTATATTTTAGAAGATAAATACATTTATCTTGATTTTAGTAGAAACTTGATTGATTCACAAACATTACCATTATTGGAAAAATTCTTAATCAGTAAAAACTTTATTAAATTTCGTGAAAATATTTTTAGTGGTCAAATTGTAAATGCTACAGAGAATAAAAGCGCTGATCATATTGCCCTAAGAAATTCTGAAAATACAATATTTTCAGGTAAAGTAAATTTAATCAATGATATAAAAAAAACTTTAAATAAAATTCAAGAATTAACAAATATCGTTCACAACAAGACTGAGACAGAATCTTTAGCCGGAAACATAAAACATATCGTTCACATTGGTATTGGAGGTTCTGATCTTGGTCCACGGTTAGTTGTTGATGCACTGCAGGAGTTTAAAATATCATCTGCACCGGAGGTTTTATTTATTTCATCTGTAGATCCTTACGAGTTAAATCGTATTTTAAATAAAGTTGATCTCAAAACAACCCTTTTTATTCTCGTTTCAAAAAGCTTTAAAACCCCTGAAATTTTGAGTATCGCGAATTTTTTTATAACAACACTGAAAAAACAAAATATTAATTTTAAAAAACATTTTTTACTTGTTTCTGCCAATCCAGAAGCATATAAAATTATCGATACATTCAGCGAAAATGTGTTAAACTTTCCAGATACAATTGGCGGGCGTTTTTCACTATGGTCAGCTGTAGGATTAAGTATAAGTATATCGATTGGATTTGAAAATTTTAAAGAGCTCCTAAACGGGGCATCAGAAATGGATCACCATTTTTTAAATAATCCTCCTTTAAATAATATGCCGGTAATTCTAGCATTACTTGAATTTTGGTATACGAACTTTTATAATTCTCAATTTTACAATGTAAGCCCTTATACTGAACGTTTAAAACTACTGCCTATGTTTTTAGAGCAATTACAAATGGAATCAAACGGAAAAACACTTGATTTATATGGAAATCAAATCACTTACTCTACTACATCGGCTGTTTTTGGAACCACTGGTACGAACTGCCAGCATTCATATTTTCAAGCGCTGCACCAGGGTAGTCATTTTTTTCATTGCGATTTAATTGGACTATTACGAGCTCCGGATTATGAACAAAATAAATCCAATTACACATTTCTATTTGCCAGCATTCTTGCTCAAGCACAAACAATGATATTCGGCTATAAAAGCAACGAAAAAGAAATTGTAGATAAACACAAAAGTATAGACGGAAATAAACCATGTAACCTTATTTTTATTAAAAAATGGAGTCCTGCGTCTCTTGGAAATTTATTGGCTATGTATGAACATAAAACTGTAGCATTAGGAGCACTATGGCAGATCAACAGCTTTGATCAATGGGGAGTTGAACGCGGAAAAAAAAGTTGTTCACAAATTGAAACCTGCATTAAAAATGATGATATATGTTCATCATTAATAGACCCGTTAAGCGAAAAATGTATAAGACTCTATAAATATTTAAAATGAAATATATCAAACCTATTTTAATGCTTATCTTTTTTGGAAGCATGGCTGCATTATCGCTTGCACCATTTAATTTTTGGTTTTGCGGATTTATAATGCTGCTACCATTATTTTATTTTCTTGAAAATGAAAAATATAGTATAAAAAACTCATTTTTACTTGGTTATGTATTTACATTATTTTTAAATTTTTTCATCGCTTACTGGCTGCTTCACACAATTACTGTATTTGGTCATATACATTGGACAATTTCAATTGTTATTTTTTTTCTATACTCAGTGATCACAAGTAGCAGATATATAATATTTATTCTTCTGGTTCAGTTTTGGAATTTAATTGTTAAAAATAAAAATATATTTTTTTATAATATTTTAATCAATCGATATTTCTTCTGGGCCTTTTTCTGGGGTGTGAGTGAATATTTTGGGTGGCAACTTTTTCATGCATTGGGTGCAAATCACGCAGGAGGTGATATTTTCCTCATTCAATCAGCTGATCTTGTTGGTATTTACGGAGTTTCCATATTTTGGTTTTTAACCAATTTACTTTTGTATGATATTATTAAAATGATAAAAAGTAGAAAAGAACAACCGGTTATTCAAAAATTTATTCACAATAAAACAATGGTTTTTGTTTCAAGCTTGTTAGTCATTCTGCATATATATGGATACTTGTCTATTCAATATTATAATTCAAAAAACTTAAGTTATGAAAAAAGAAGAATTGCCTTGATTCAAGGAAATACGCCACTTGCCTTTAAATGGGGTGAATCCATGGAAAAGCAAGCATTAGATGTTTTAAAAAACCAAGAAGATATGACAGAGAAACTACTTCAAAACAGTATTTCAGAAAACAAAAAACCGGAGCTTGTAGTTTGGTCAGAAAGTTCAGTACCATTTTTAAGCTTTCAAATACCAGGTTATTATAAAGATGCCATCGAGAGGATACAAAATAAATATAAAGTTGCCATGATCATCAATGACGTTTATGATGAAAGTCCGCGTAACTATTATAATAATTTGTGGTTATTGGATAAAGATGGTATAGCCATTGGTTATTATCATAAGATAGAGCTTCTACCTTTTGGAGAATTTATTCCATTTGCCAGTTTATTTCCAGAGATATACAATCTTGTTCCTGAAATTTCAGGTTTTACGCATGGGAAAGAAAAAAAAATTCTAACATTAAATTCAATGCAAATAATTCCTTCAATTTGTTATGAACTTTTACCTCCTGAATTTACCCTTGATTATTATAATGAAAGCGGAAAAAAAGGCCAGATTATAATAAACATTACCAATGACACATGGTTTGGGTTAACAACTGAAAATGCACAGCATATGAAAGGTTCATCAATGAGAGCCATTGAACTGAGATTACCTATAATCCGCGCAACCAATTCCGGAATCAGCGGCTATATTGATACAACTGGAGAAATCCATGAGCCAACAGAAAGTGAAACAAAAGATACCCGCCTTTATGAAGTTCCGATACCCGATAAAAGTCATTCATTATATTCTATCACCGGTTTATGGCCTTTTAGAATTTTTCTTTTATGCGGATCTTTATTCTTGTTGATAGCAACAATTTCTCATTTCAAGAATACACTGACAAAAACTACTTAACAATTATTAATATTTCTGTAAAAGCCCCAAGATTTGCCTGAAGAGATTTTCGTATACAATTGATCATTAAATTTTTTTGATCTTCACCAAGATTATTTACTCTTTTTAAATCAAGATTAACGATGAGTTTTCCCTGGAAAAACCATATCCATTTTACAATAAGCTCATCTTTAATAGCCTTCACTCCCCTTACACTCTCAGGTGCTACTTCGAGTTGCTGAATTATCGCCCATGCATTTTGTAAAATTAATTTTTCTCTATTATTTGAATTGTAGTGATCGTCAATATTTGTCTTTTGACGCAACTCAACAATATTTGATTTTTCAGTTGAATTATTCTTTTCATTAAGATCTTTAATCGAGGCAGGAAAATACAGTATTATTTCTTTTCTCTGGTCAACAGGAGATTTGTATAAAAATTTAAACGGATTTATTAATTGAAAAGGATTAACTTTTGCTAAAACAAATACTGCAAATATATTAATCCATAAAAATAAAAGAACAACTCTAAAATAAAAAGCTGAGTTACCCTCATCCTTTTTTAAATACGTATAAAATCGGTGATAAAGATCATATCCATATTTTTTTACAATCATGTATATTCGTTTCATATTATATAGCTTTTAGTTTACATTTTTGGCTTAAACTTTATAAAGTTTTTAATTCCAATTGAAATCGCATTTGCAAGTTTCAATTTATATTTATCAGTTTGTAAAACTGAAGCTTCGGCGGTATTAGAAATGTACCCCATCTCAATCAATACAGCCGGCATCAATGATTTCCGTAATACCCGAAAATCTGCCTTTCTCACTCCACGTGAAGTAACATGGCCTGAAAGTTCAGTCATAAGCGATCTGTTTAATTGTCTGGCAAGCGTTTTACTTTCGGCAAGTATCTGCGAATTCAGTAAATATGATTCAATTAATCCAATATCGGGATCGCCGGATGACAATAGATCGTTTTCCCTCATCATCACTTTTCGATCTTCTTCTGATCCGGGGTTTTGTGAAAGATAAAAAACTTCATATCCATGAACATTCTGGGAAAGGGTAGAATTACAATGGAGACTTATAAATACTCCGAAATTTTCTTTATTTAATTTTTTGTTCGCGATATCCGATCTTTTTTCAAGTGAAACAAAATTATCCCGACTTCTTGTCATATAGATTTTAACTCCAGGAAACTCGTTATTTAAATATTTATTCAAGTACTCAGAGACATCGAGAGTAATTTTTTTTTCAATTGCAGATGATGTACCTGATGCACCGGGATCTTTTCCTCCATGTCCTGGATCGATAACAATAAAATCAATTCCAGCATTTGACCGCATTTTATGAGATTCTTCTCTAACCGTTACTTTTTTGTTATCGAACTTGTAACTTATAGAAAGATCAAGCTCGGTAAACAAATCTTCAACGAGAGTTCTTGGCATATATACATCATTTTTCTGATAAACTGGCGCATAATCCAAAGGATACATTCCACCATCGCTGTAATAAAACTTGGAATTAACCTGGAACCTGACCATTTTTTTTTTATGAATGACTTCTACTGTAAGTAAAAGTCGATTAAAATCAATATGAACATTTTTAGCAACTTTTCTAAATCGATTTAATGAGATGTATTCTTTGTGATTTATGGTGTCATACGCAATATGGTTTTCAGATTTTTTTTCATTTGAAAAAATTACAAAACTCAGCAAAGAGTATACCAATCCAATTTTAAATATCAATGATGCTATAATTTTAATATAACGTATTAAATTATCAAATGAATACACAATCTTTTTAAGTATCGGTCATATTTCAATTACATTTGATGAGGTTTTTTAACGGTTGCGAGATTGCGTTTATTTTTAAAAAATTTCTTTAATAGCTCACCTGCGGGGAAATCGACATTTTCACAACAAATTACCGATGGTGTGTGATTATGACCGGTGAGACTTGATATCGATCTTAATCCGGGCAACTTTTCATCCATGGCAAGAAAATACACCACAGGTATTCTAGCCATAATGATTGCGCCTGAGCACATAGCACATGGTTCAAGTGTTGTAAAAAGTTCACAATCAACCAGACGTTCATTTTGAATTATCGCAGAAACTTTTTGAATTACAAGTAATTCCGCATGAGCAGTTGGATCTCGTCTTTCTACGATGCGATTATGATCAGCAGCTAAAATTGTTTTGTTTTTTACAATCACAGCTCCTATCGGCACTTCATTATTTTCATAAGCGATAACTGCTTCATCATATGCAGCTTGCATTGCTTTTTTCACATATTCTGGTATATCTTCAGGATTATTCATTATGAACAATTTCAGTACCAATTCCTTTATCTGTAAATATTTCATACATAAGAGAGTGTTCAATTCTACCATCTATAAAATGGATTTTGCTTACTCCGCTTTTTAATGCCTTCAGAGCCATTTCAACTTTTAATTGCATACCGCCATGTAAAACACCTTTTTGAATTAATTCAAATATTTCATTTTCTGTAACATGACTTAGTTTGGTTTCTGGCCTGGTATGATCCAGATAAATACCATTGACATCAGAAATAAAAATAAGTTTTCGAGCCTTTACTGATTGTGCAACGGCTACTGCGAGTAAATCTGCATTGATGTTTAAATAAGATCCTTTTGGAATATTCTCGTCAATACTTTTCCCAATTGATGAAATCACAGGAATGTAGTGTGTATCTATAAGTGCTGCATTTATCTCTACTACTTCCCCTACTCTGTTTTCAGGGTCAGATTCATTCATTAGTTTTGCAGAAACAACGTTACCATGAACTAATGACTGAGCTTGAGAACCAAACTCTTGCAATTTTAAACAAATAAGCTGATTCATTTCTGCAAAAACCTCGCTGGCAAGTTCCGCTGCCTGCTCTGTTGTTTTTCTCATCCCTTTTTCAAAAACTACGGGAAGATTTTTTTCTTTCATTTTTTCAGAAAGCATTTTACCGCCTCCGTGAACCAATACAATGTTAATACCATGTTGCTTCATTTGAGCTACGTCTTCTAAAAAATAATTCATCATGGATTTTTCTTCAAGCGCGGCTCCTCCGTATTTGACGACTATTGTTGTGTTTTGAAAAGTTTTAAGATATTTTTCACCTTCTTTTGTTTTAAAAAAATCAACTGCTTTCATATTTGGGCATTTTTTTAAAAGAATATAAGCGGACAATCGCTATGCTTATTTTTAATTTGCCATAAGCTTTGATATTAAATCAAAATCATTAAATCAATCAGGATAATAAATGTATAAAACTTAATTTATTGATATGGATATAGAGCAACTTGAATGTGCATAAAAAATTGTTTACCGCTGTATTCCTCAATCTGATGTAACAGATCATGAGATCCGTAAACTACATGCACAAAACTCTTCTTTTTATTATTACAATGATCACGCTTGGTTTTTCCAGCGTAGTACAAACTATTGAAGAAAAAATTGAATATAATAATGGAATAGATTTTAAAAAAAATATAATCTTAAGCTCAATGCCAATTCAGCCTTTAGCCGATAAATTAACCCAAACATCGTTTATTTTTATTGGCGAAAACCATACTGAATATTCAAACCATATAAAGCAACTTGAAATCATTAAAGCTCTTTATCAAAAAAATAAAAACATTTCAATAGGAATGGAGATGTTTTCCAGTTCGTACAATAAAATTATATCCGAATACATAAGTAAAAAAATCACAGAAGCAGAATTGTTAAAATTCAGCAATTATTTTTTAGAATGGGGTTATGACTACCAATACTATAAAGACATTCTTGACTTTGCAAGAAAAAATAATATTGATGTTATCGGATTAAATATTAAAAATGACATTATACGTAAAATTGGCCGACACAGTTTTCAAGACATTACACAAGAAGAGTTAAAGGAAATTCCTGATCAAATAGATTTTTCAAATGTAACATATAAAAATAGTCTATCTCAAATTTTTACTCAACATCCAGGTTATGAAAATAAATTACCTGATAATTTTTACCTTTCGCAGCTTATCCGCGACGAATATATGGCACAATCAGCGTCACAGTACATTAAAGCAAATCCGCAAAAAACCATGATTTTACTTGTTGGAAACGGCCATGTTGAATTTGGCTTTGGAATTCCTAAACGACTTCAAAGAATTACCGGGAAATCAAATCAAATCATTGTACTTGATTTGGCCTTTAAACCAGGTGCAGCCGACTATTTTGTTTATACACAGCATGTAAAAATGAAAACTTCACCTCGACTGAAAGTCATGATTTCATCAACAAATGAAAAAGTAACTGTAATTGGTTTTAGTTCAAAAGAAATTAAAGATAAACATGTCTTGAAAGAAAAAGATGAAATTTTATCTTTAAACAATGTACCAGTTCATTCTATTGCTGATATTAGATTATTTTTATACGATAAAAAACCTGGCGACATAATAGAAATTTCCCTCGTTCGCGGTAAACAACCTATAATAGAAAAATATACCCTTGAAGAAAATGAAGACGAAGAATAAATGAGATCTTCCCCCATTCGTTCACACGATGAATGGTTTTTCAAATGCTCCGTTGATGATGAATTTTACCAATGATAAATACATTGTCGCTCACTGATCAGGTATCGTTATTTTTTGCCGGCGTAATTCATTTACTTGCTCTATTTAGAGCGCTGAACATTGCCTTGATAGAAGCTATTTCAATGTTACTGTCCATTCCTGCGCCAAAAAATAATTTACCAGCATACTTTATTTGAATATAAGCAACAGCCTGAGCGTCAGAACCCGATGCCAGCGAATGTTCGGTATAATATTCTATACTGAAATCCTTTTTGAGATCAGGTAACTTCGCAGAAATTACCGCCTTTTTGGTTGCATCAATCGGACCATTGCCTTTAGCAGAAACTTTATACGCTTTATCATTGTATGTAAATTCTAAAAAACATTCCAATTCATGATTTATATCTACGCCTGAATGTTGAAAATTTAAAAACACAAAAGGAGAATTGATTTTTAAAAATTCATTGTTAAATATTTCATAAATTTTTTGAGGTAAAATTTCTTCGTTGCTTTTATCTGCAATACCCTGGATTAACGCGCCAAGTTCTCCGTGCATTTTCTTGGGAACCTGAAACCCATAGTTGTTTTCTAAAATATAAGCAACTCCACCTTTACCAGACTGACTGTTAATGCGTATTATTGCCTCGTAACTTCTTCCCAAATCCTCTGGATCAATTGGTAAATAAGGAACTTCCCAGTATGTCGACTGTTCTGCTTTTCTAACTGAAATACCTTTGTTGATAGCATCCTGATGAGATCCAGAAAATGCGGTATACACAAGTTCACCGGCATAGGGATGTCGCAGATGGATGGGGATTTTTGTTAACCGTTCCATGGTTTCTATCACATGATTCATATTATGAAAATCAAGTTTAGGATCAATCCCTTGAGAATACATATTTAATGCAAGTGTAATTAAATCTACATTGCCGGTTCTTTCACCGTTACCAAAAAGAGTACCTTCAATGCGATCAGCTCCTGCCATTAATGCGAGCTCTGTCGCTGCCACAGCAGTGCCGCGATCATTATGTGCGTGAATGCTGATGATTGCTTTTTTGCGATCTTTTAAGTTTCTAATGAACCATTCAATTTGATCTGCGTAAACATTCGGAGTATAAATCTCTACGGTTGCAGGTAAATTTAATATCACGGGCTTATCTGAATTCCATGCATCGATCACAGCCTCGCATACTTCAAGAGCATAATCGGTTTCTGTACCGGTAAAACTTTCTGGTGAATATTCAAGTGTAATGTCAACTTTAGATTCGCCGGCAAGATTTCGAATCATTTTAATTCCATCAACTGCAAGCTTTTTAATTTCTTCTTTATTCATTTTAAACACAACACGCCGCTGCAACTGTGAAGTTGAATTATACATGTGTACAATGGCTCGTTTCGCGCCTTCTAAAGCCTCAAATGTTTTGCGAATCAAGTGTTCTCGTGCCTGGGTTAAAACCTGCACAGTAACATCATCAGGAATTAATTTTTCTTCAATAATTCGTCTTATAAATCGAAACTCTACCTCAGATGCAGAAGGAAAACCCACCTCAATTTGTTTAAAACCTGTTTCAACTAGCAATTTAAAATATTCAACCTTCTCATCAATTGTCATAGGTAACGCCAAAGCCTGGTTACCGTCACGTAAATCAACGCTACACCAAATAGGAGCATTTGTTATTTTTTGATCCGGCCATATTCGATCTTTTAATTTAATTGTCGGCTCATACGGCTTGTATTTTTTTACATATTCTAATTTCATTTTATCCTCTATTATTTTCCAATTACAAAGAGATATTCACTAAAAAATATAATTTACTCATCTTGTAGTTGTTTTACATAAACGTTCTCAGTCAATGATTTTTAGACAATATACAATGTCCAATTGTCACTTAATGTTGAAGTAGATCATTTCTACCTCTTCTGTGTTTATAATAATTAGAAAGGCAGGTGACCTGAGGTCGAAGTAATATACCGTACATTTAAAACATTTGATATGAATTTATAATCGACGATCATGAGTCAAAACTCGATGATTTCTTGTCGTGTCAATAAAATATGAAAAAAGATTGACAGAGCAAAAGACTAACAAGAGCTGATTGACAGTACATGTCACGATCACTAAAAAAGCAAATTCTTAAAAATTTATTATTTTTGATTACTATTCTTGTGTTTTCATTGACTTTGAGAAATTTAAATGCTCAAAAATTTGTCCACCCGACAGATGTAGTTAAAAAAGTTAAAGACAATTTTAATAAATTAAATTCGTATCAGGCTGAATTTAACATAATTACCGAAAGAAAAAATCAAAAAAAATATACCAAGGGTACCGCATATTTCAAAAAAGGCGGAAAAGTTAACTTTAGTTTTACAATACCCACAAATGATGTTATTATTTCTAACGGTAAAAAAATGTGGATTTATATTAAAAGATTAAATGCAGTTGCTGTACAGAATTTAAAAAATCCGGATTCCGACAAAGGAATTACCAGCGCTTTCACGGATTCAGGAGTAATTACATTGTTTAACCGTTATCACTACAGTTTCGATACAGTAGATCAACCGATATTGTTAAATAAAACTCGCTATTATAAATTAAATTTAAAAGAAAAGGTTGCAACAGGCGGTTTTTCTGAAATGAAAGTATACATCGATGCTGAAACTTTTTTTATAACTAAAATTGAAGCTGATGCTCCAGGCGGTAAAAAAGTGACATTGACATTGACTAACGTTGAATATAATGTAGAATTACCAAATAGTTTGTTTCAGTTTAACATCGAAGACAATATGAAAGTTGTTGAAAATGCACTGACCACAGTACAATAAAGTATTTAAAAATAGAAGAAATATTATAAAGGCAAAATATGCAGGAAAATGTAGGAAAAATTCTCAATAAGTCCAGACTGGAAAAAAACCTCTCTATAAAAGATGCTTCTGACGGTACCAAAATCACAGGACGCCACATAACAGCTCTTGAAGAAAATAATTTTGAAATTTTCCCGGGGGAAACTTATATTTTAGGTTTTATTCGTTCATATTCAAACTTTTTAGGTTTAGACCCTGATCAAATGATTCAAATATACAAGGGAAACCAACTGGCAGAACTTGAACCGCCAATTGAAGAACTGACAGAACCTACCGTAACCATATATGATTATTTAAAAAAATATCTATATGCACCTGCAGCAATTCTAGGCGCAATACTTGTAATTGGCGGAATCGTACTTCTTGTTAAAAATCATTCCAATCAAAATGTTCATACAGAAGAAACAACAGGAAACGATAAAGATTTAACAAAAATTTTAACAGAATCACTTAAAATACCTGATATTGAAACAGAGCATATTAACCTTCAAAATGGCAATGCTACTGCTTTAATTTCAACAAAAAATGGAATTGATTTTTCAATTCAAAATAATGAAGTTTATCTGGTTCTTGACCGACTTGACTATAAAGCAGTACAGGGAAATTTAAGCCGTGCGTATCTTTTTTTGTATCCTGGTAAAAAAGTTATTCAATTGGTAGAAAATGATCTGACAAATATTGAAGAAAATGGTATAAAACCGTTTAAAATTAAATTTATGGGCGCAACGCCAAACATGATAAAGATACAAATACAATATTCTGGAACAGAATATGAAACACAAGAAAATGTTACTACAATCGCTAATCCTTCAAATTTTATCATTGTACTTGATGCTGTCACTACCGGTGAAAATTTTGTTGAGTTTTATGTCGACGGCAGTTTACGCAAACGTGGGTTACTTTCAAGCGGGTCAGAACTACACTATGAAGCAAATGACAGCATTCAATTAAAAATTGGAGATGCTGGAGCAATTGATATAAAAATTAACGGGAAGTCTCAATCCTTTGGAGTTCATGGGCAACAAATCAATAAAATCATTCGAAAAGTTAAGGATCCTGTAGAACAAACAAAATTTCAAATTTCCATCAAGGATTCATAATTTAAAAATGAATGACTACAGAGGCGTACAAATACGCAAAATATAGAAGATAATAATACATAATTTGAGAGAATTAAAAATACATATTTAATATATGTATGAAATTGATTAGCTTTCTTCTAAAGTAAATTTTCTAACTGTAACGTATTTACAGCAAAATAACATGAAATCAAGTGAAATCTCTTTTTATATTGAAACGTTAGGCTGTCCGAAAAATATTGTAGACTCAAGAACCATGAGAAGTAATTTGCTTCAAAATGGATTTAAACAATCTTATGACCCTGAAAATGCAGATGTAATCCTGATCAATACATGCTCTTTTATAAAAGAAGCCCAGGAAAGTACAATTGAAACAATTTTTGATGTCTTAAAAATAAAAAATAAAAAAAAGAATAAAAATCGTAAAGTTGGAATTGTTGGATGTTTTGCGCAACAATTTCCCGGCGAGATTGAAAAAGAAATTCCAGAAGTTGATTTTATAATGGGTACTGGAAAATATCATGAAATTTCTCATTTAATCAGTCAAAAATTTTCAATTGAGCTAAAACCACTAGCTTTTGGAGATTCAATCACTAAACAGGTTGATCGTCCTTTATTACCGCCGCATGCCTACTTTAGAATTGCTCAAGGTTGCTCACGAAAATGTGCTTTTTGTATAATTCCTAAAATTCGCGGTAATTTGATTAATTTCTCGCTGGAGGAAATGAAAAAACAATACAAAGAAGAAATGGCGGCTAGAACTGATGATTCTCCGCTTAGAGAAGCTATATTTGTTAGTCAAGACACTATAAGTACATCGATTGAAGATTTACGACAATTTGTCGAATTTTTTCAAAATATTGAACACATAAAATGGATTAGAATTCACTATTTATTTCCTGATAAACGTGTTTTTGAGATATTAAAACTAATGAAACAATTTTCAAAAATTGTACCATACCTTGATATACCCTTTCAACACATATCTGCCGCTATACTAAAAAAAATGAATCGCCCTGATGATATTGAACTTTTTAAAGATATTATTAAACAAGCTTTAATTTTAAATCCTGAAATAGAAATTAGAACAGCATTTATCATTGGCTTTCCTGGTGAAACTGATCAGGATGTTGAATGTATAGCTGATTTCCTGCGCAACCAGGCTATTCATAAATGTTCTTTTTTTCGATATTCTCATGAAATTGGTACTTCTGCTTATGAAAATTTTAAAGATGATGTTCCTGACGACATTAAAGTTGAAAGAATTAACTATTTACGTGAAATTCATATCCAGACACGCAATGAATTAAGAGCCAGATGGATTGGACAAAAAACACAATTGATGCTTGATGAGATAAATCCAAATGAAATAATCGCCAGACGGCCTCAGGATTCTCCCGATATTGATGAAGTTGTGTACATTCGACGAGATCCAAAAAGTTTAAAAAAAGATTATAAATCAGGAGACATTGTTGAGGGATGCCTTGACAATGCCATGGAATACGACTGGATCGGTGAAATTACAAATGATTACCATACCTAACATATTAACTGTGATGAGATTAATCATCATTCCTTTTTTCTTGTTCTTTATTTTTAGAGATAATCCGGCAAGTCGACTGATTGCTGTAATTTTATTTATAATAGCCGCCGTTTCTGATTTTCTGGACGGATATCTTGCAAGGAAACTTTCTCAAGATTCCAAGTTTGGCAGATTTTTAGATCCATTAGCCGACAAGATGTTGGTCATCGCAACATTACTGGCATTTACCATGCTTGACAATCAGGTCTCTATGTGGATGGTCATAACCATCATTGGCCGTGACATGATCGTCACATTGATGCGATATCTGGCTATTCGTAAAGGAACAGAGCTAAAAACCTCAAGACTTGGAAAAACAAAGACAGCTTTACAAATGACCGCCATCATTATGATCTTGTTGATTTTATTTGTAAGATCTTATCGATTTGATGTAGAACAAATTTTTCTGCAGGGGCATCAAGCGGGGAAAAAAAATATAGAAATTGCTCTTGACCTGATGGATCAGGCATTTAAACTACTGCCGAACAAAGAAATAAATAAAAGACAAAAAAGTAAAATTTTTCTAGAGCCAATGCCATATTTTTTAATGTTAATTACAACAATAGTAACATTGATCTCAGGATTAAGGTATGTGTATACAAACTTTAAAGTTTTACTACCCCCTTATTATTTATTTTTTCCAAAACAGAAGGGAAAAGATGACTAAAATTTATGAACTGATTTCTACCGGATTTTATATCGGTTACATTCGAAATGCGCCTGGTACGTTTGGTTCATTAACTGCAGTTTTTATTGCCTTTAATATTCATCAATTAATGGGAATAAATCAAACAGGATTTGTTTTAATTGCTGTAATAACATTTATTATCGGGACTTTTTCTGTTGAACGATTTTTACGCGATACAAAGGAAAAAGACCCCGGATATGTGGTAATTGATGAATGGGCTGGTCAATTTACAACCTATTGTTTTGTACCTGTAACACCAGGCACACTCATCATTGGTTTTATACTATTTCGTTTTTTTGATATCACTAAAATTTACCCGATTAATAAATCTGAAAAACTAAAAGGCTCACTTGGTGTAATGGTCGATGATGTAATAGCCGGTTTATATGCCGGTATATTTCTTTATTTATGGTATATTTTTTTTAAAGTTTAATTCAATGTTCGAAGATAATAAAATTGATACAAAAAAGTTAAGTGATTTCTATCAAAAAGTAAGTATTGAGATTGAACAACTCGAAGCCGACTTATTTAGTCTTGAAAAAGAATATTTTGCAATTACTCCAGTTTATGAAAAGCTTTTTAACCGTATCGAAAATATTCATGACCTAACAGCTGAAAATCATGCCACATTACTTAATTTTCGAATCAAAAATTTACAAAATGAAATCACTCGGTTTCACAAAAATTCTGGATATAACCTGAATGCTTTTCACAGCATTTTTAAACATTTGCATACAATTAAAAATAAATTACCTGATGAAATTTTTTCTGAACCGGCATATAAAATCATCAAAGAAAAAATTAGAATGGAAGCTTCTAAATGGATTCCAGACGGTCTTCCGGGTAAATCGCCACTTCATAAATATCTTTCTTTGGTAAATGACGATACCTATTATTTAATACCATTTAAACGGAAACTATGGGAAAAAAAAGTTGAAAATAAGATAAAAGTACGTATTCAAATTAAATCAATACCCGACAATAATGTTTTTTTGTTCCGTTGTTTACCGGGCAATGACCAAATAAATGTAAAAGAAAAATTGGCAGTCTTATTAGAATCAGAAAACGGTATTAAATTTGGAATTTTAACAGATAGAATTGAAGGTACAATGATTTTTTCAGAAAAGTTTTTAAAGAAAAAGACAGATTACTTTCCTGTTTCAGACGCTAAATTTACACCATATCTGCATATTCACGGGAAAAGATATTTTATTCGAGACTACTCAGGTAAAGAATCTTAAAGTAAAAAATTATAAATTAATTTTTCAAACACTTATCTTTAACCGTTGTCGAACACGTATCACAATATACTTCTTTTTTGCCATTGCTTGTAATGGTCGAACAAGAGCCTGCAATTTTCTTTTTTCCTGCTTTTGCTGCTATAAATAGAGACATTGACATAAACAATAATCCGATAAATGTTGCTGTTAAGTAAATCATTTTGTTATCAATATAACCATTTTAATTAAAATGAGAATTATTTTAAGATCAATTATTATATTTTTTTACATCAAGAGCTTTTTCGCAGCTTGTATTTGAATTTCTAGTTCTTTATAAGAGGTTGAACCTGTTCCTTGTTTTCTTTCAATACAGGATTCTAACTTTAACAGATCGCCGCTTAATTGAAAGCTATTCCATTCGTTACCCCAAACAGTCAAGATATCTTCATGAGTTATTTCATCGAGAGTAATTTTCTTGTTTTCGCAAAATAAAACCATACGACCGGTCATTTCATGGGCATTACGAAATGAAACGTTGTAATTTGAAACTAAATAATCTGCGATATCAGTTGCCTGAGAAAAACCACGACGAAGGTTTTCTCTAACGCGATCGGGGAAAAATGTAACATGGTTTAATATTTCGATGATTCCGCCAATGCCCAAAGAAACTTGTTTTATCGTATCCATTAAGTAGACCTTGTCTTCCTGAAGATCACGGTTGTATGTAAGCGGAAGACCTTTTAAATTGATCAGCAAGGACTGTAAATTACCAATAACACGAGCTGATTTACCCCTTAAAAGTTCAGCAATGTCAGGATTTTTTTTCTGCGGCATTATAGATGATCCTGTTGTTACCCTGTCGCCTAGCTTTATATATGAGAACTCTACAGAATTATACAGGATTATATCTTCACAAAAACGCGAGATATGTATAAAAAGTCTGGCAGCAAAAAAATGATAGCTCATTTGATAATCACGATTTGAAACCGCATCCATACTGTTTTGATAAACTTTTTTAAAACCAAGTTCCTGAGCTGTAAACTCGCGATTTATTGGGTAATTTGCTCCACCGAGTGCAGCGGCGCCAAGAGGTGAACAGTCCGATTCATCCAGTGAAAATTCCAGAAGATTTAAATCACGATGAAACATCCAAAAATATGCCATGAGGTAGTGACCAAGAAGTACTGGCTGGGCAATCTGCGTATGTGTATAACCTGCCCATAAATCTTTTTTATGTTTTTCTGCAAGATTTAGTACCGTCCATAAAAGTTTTTTTAAATCAGTTTTATGTTTTAAAATATTTTCTTTTAAAAATAAATGAGTATCTACGGCGACCTGATCGTTTCTCGAACGCCCTGTGTGTAAAAATTTACCCTCTTCGCCGACTATTTCAATTAACCTCTTTTCAATATGCATATGGATGTCTTCAAGCTCAGCCTTAAATTCCATTTCATTGTTTTTTATCTCATGTTTAATCTGCAGTAGTCCTTTATTAATTTTTTCCGCAATTACAGAGCTTATGATTTTTTGTTTCTCCAGCATACTGACATGTGCCATTGATGCTTTAATATCTTGTTCGTAAAGAGCGCTGTCAAAACTGATAGATTCTGAAATATCCTGACATATATCAGAAACCCCCTCTTTAAAACGCCCACCCCATAACTTTTTATCTTTTTCCATAAGAATTTTACTTATCCCTTACGGGAATAAATTTATTGATTCGTATATCGTAAAGCAACAATCGAAAACAGAAATAATCTTTCTCGGGGGGTGACGTAAAGGGGTTGTTTAAAAAATCATTAATCTTTGAAATTTTCCTTGAAAATACAATGCGCTTACCGCGGCTTTACAGCATAATTTAAAAACTGAATTTAGACAACACCTTGCAGGCAGGGGGGAGAATAAAGTACAAATTTAAATAAAACCTGTTTCCCCCCTTTTAATTATTGAAATTATCTTGCTTAATTGACCTTGAAGAATCCTACTTTTTCAAAAACGGGATGGTATTTAAGCTCTGTACTTTTTTTATCGACAACAGTCTTTCCGTCAATTCGAAGAAGATATGTATATTCCCCTGCCGGCAGGCTTTTTTCAATTTGAAAATAACCAGATTCACTTTTTTGCATAATATCTATTTCTGAATCCCAGTTGTTAAATGAGCCGATTAATGAAACAAATTTAGCCTTTGGCGCATAAAGTCTAAAAATAACCTTTTTATTGCTCGAAGTATCATTTTCCAAGACAAGTACTCCCTCTTGAGGTTTAAACATGTCTTCAGTAAACGTAAATTTTGATATAATACCGCCGGCATTATCGTCTTCATAGTTGTCATGGGTGGAATCCTGCACAAACAATCCATCAACTACAAATTTATATAATATTTCTCGCTTAGGAATTTTTTCATCAAACTCTTTTCGCGGTAATATATAGTACCAGACACCTTTTTCATTTCGTGTCATCTTGTGTTTTTCAAAGCGATCCACATTACTGACAAAACTTACATCTCGTGCCTGAAAACTTTTAAAAGTAAATAAAACTCCTGAACCAAGTACAGTATGTTCATTGGCAAATTTTTTTGTATCAATGATATGAATAAACCTTGGTTTTACACTTTTTCTGAGCTTTTCAAGATGCCTTGCATAATAATAATTTACTTTTTCACCCTCATTTTTTTTAAGTAAATCGGATGAATATCCATAAATGGAGTAAACATCACCTGTTATAGCAGGAAATAACAAAAATAAACCAATGAATAACATTTTTACGGTAAAAATACTGCTTTTAAACTGCAAAGTCTGTTTTTTAACTTTTTTATCTAAAAGTTTACCCATGATTGTGCTAAAAACAGATTGACAATGGCTAAAAATGAATAAAATTTCATGTATCATAGTTTCAACGTTAAATATTTATTTTTTATACCGACAATATAATGTCGACTTTAAACTAAATTCAATTAGAATTTTACATCATGTTATTTAAAAAAAAGAAAAAAGATGAACAAGCCACGGAAGAAGTGTCCAAGGTTATTGAATACTCTCCTGAAGAATTGCAACTTATCAATAATCTTGTAGAAGATTTTGTAAAACCACCTGGTCATGTAGAAATACCTCCAGAGGAAACTGAAACAGCAGATGAAGGTATACAGGAAGAAGAAAAACCGGAAATTGACCCGGAAATTGACATTGAAAGTACTCCATCCTTTGCAAAACCCAAAATTGAAACAAAGACAAATGACGACCTTGGTGAATTTGATGATCTTGCCGATTTAGATTTAGACTCACTGGAAAAAGTTGAACCTGCAGAAGAAACAAGATTAGAAGAGTCAGGTGATCAAACGCCTGCTCCAGCAGATGATTTTGCCATGGATGATCTGGTAGCCGATACCCCGGCTCCAACTGATGATTTTGCCATGGATGATCTGGCAGCCGATACCCCGGCTCCAACTGATGATTTTGCCATGGATGATCTGGTCGCCGAAACCCCGGCTCCAGCTGATGATTTTGCCATGGATGATCTGGTAGCCGATACCCCGGCTCCAACTGATGATTTTGCCATGGATGATCTGGCTGCCGATACCCCGGCTCCAGCAGATGATTTCGCCATGGATGATCTGGCTGCCGATACCCCGGCTCCAACTGATGATTTTGCCATGGATGATCTGGTCGCCGATTCCCCGCCTCCAGCAGATGATTTTGCCATGGATGATCTGGGAGCCGAAACCCCGACTCCAGCAGATGATTTTGCCCTGGATGATCTGGCAGCCGATACCCCGGCTCCAACTGATGATTTTGCCATGGATGATCTGGTCGCCGATACCCCGCCTCCAGCAGATGATTTTGCCATGGATGATCTGGTCGCCGATACCCCGGCTCCAGCAGATGATTTTGCCATGGATGATCTGGCTGCCGATACCCCAGCTCCAGCAGATGATTTTGCCATGGATGATCTGGCAGCCGATACCCCGGCTCCAACTGACGACTTTGGATTAGATAATCTTGGCGCACAAACACCGCAGGCAAATGACTTTACTTTTGACGATATGTCACCCCCATCTTTAGATGATGTTTCGCCAGAAGTGGTACGAGGCAGCGCTTTTGGCGGTCTTGATGATGAATTAAATGAACTTGCTGACGAACAAAAAGATAAAGAAATTTCTGATGAACAATTAAATTCACTTAGAAAAACAATTAAATCATTTTCTCCCTCAATTCGTCAAAGTGTTATTGATACGCTTCTTGGTAATAAACTTGGCAAAACTGATTCAAGCGAATTAATAAAAAAATTAGTACTTGGAACCGGCGAAGACGAGATAAAAAGTTTTCTTGAAAAAAAACTTGGTAAAAAATTCGATAAAAAACATGCTAAAGAAGAATCTGACCGCAAGGTTATTGTAAGTAGAGCTCAATATACTGAAAAAGGCCTTGAAAGCCGAAGAAAAATAATTGGTTTTACCAAATTTGCCATTGTAGCTATTCCACTTTTATTGGTTATTAGCAGTTCTATATATTTATTTGGTATTAAAAAATACCTTTATCATCATGATATTGAAAATGGAAAAGAAATTATATTGTCCCAATCCTTTACAAGTTCTGACATTTCAAAAGCAGAAAAATATTTTACTAAAGCTATTGAAAGATATCCTGAAAATTCCGAGGCATATTTACAGTTTGCAGATGCCTACCGAAGACAGGGATTATATGAAAATGCATTTGAAAAACTTTTTGGTAAAGTCACCATCAATCCTGCCAAAAAAGCAATACGGATCGAAAATCAGGAAATTAATCAAAGTGAAGATATCTGGAGCCTTATAAAAAAAGTACCAATCATTCGCTATAAAAATAATGACAAGAAGACCCTGTACATAAATGACATCCCTTTTAATCTTCAAAAAAGAGGCGCTTATATTTTAACACATCTTGATAAAAAACAGGATGAGGCCATTGTATTGTATGCTCTTGGGAATTTTCACTCTTCCCCTACCAGAAAATTTGCCAGATCTGTGTATAGAAATAATCGTCTTGGAATTGATTACTACAATCGCATCTTAAATTTTAAAAGTACAACTCCGTTATTTCAAAGAGATAAGTTTATCTCCACTGCTATACTTGGAATTGGAAATATTTACTATAATAACAATGATTACAATAAAGCTCATGATTATTTTGAAAAAATAATTCGTAAAAATCCATATGATGTAGAAGGTCAAACCGGTATAATGAAAACACTGATAAAAATGTATGAATCACCCATGTATCAGACATCAAGTGACCCTCGTTTAATCATTCAACAACATAGCTTGATAAAACATACCTATAAAATTGAAAATAAACTACCTTTATTCATGCTTGCAAAATTAGCCAGCTTCTACATAGATTTACCTGATAAAGATGATCTGCGTATCGAATACAATACGTCGCCTATTGACAAGGTTAATAATAAATCACTTAAAAGCCGCGCAGAAGAATTGCTGAACATTATGTACAACAAAACTGATGAAGATATATATGGAAATAAAATAAGCGGAAAAACTTTTGCTGAAGGGTATTATCAGCGGGGAAGGTATTTTAGAAAAGTAGTAAAGCAATACCGAATGGCAATGACTCAATTTGAATATGCTTTTAAATATGATCCTAATCATTTTATGGCTTTAAATGACAGAGCTGAAATACTTATGGAATTAAATGATTATGACGGAGCTAAAAAACATCTTACTCTGGCAGAAGAAAAAATAACGGATTCTTTTTTGGACAATCTGGGCGATCGACCGGAAGATGAAACATTACTTGAAGCTGACCGGGGAATTGTAACCTTTAATCTTGCAAAAATCCTGTATTTATCACAAGTTAAAAGTCTTGATAAATCACATGATTGGCTTCGAATTCAGGAAACTGATAAATTTGAAAGTTCCGGAGAATATGGCAAAGAAGCCTTAATCACAATGTTAGACCAGGTAGATATGTATCTGGACAAAGCCGAAGGCGAAGGTTTAAAAAGTGATATTGCTAAATCAGAGCTTTCTTATTACCGAGGCTGGATTAATTATGTTAAAAGTGATTATGCAAGGGCTCTTTTCTATTGGCAATCAATTTCTCCCTCATGGGATAATAAAATGCCAAATCTTGAACTGGCAAAATCTTATGCACTTTATTACATGGGAACAAGAAACATAAACGATCAACGACGTTATATGGAAACTTCTTTAAGTCACCTTTATTATTTACAGGGGAAATATACTCCGCTTGCTGAAAGTGTTTCAAACCCTTCTGAATCCAACAAAAATCATGAAACTATATTTTCAAAAATGGCTATAATTGAAAATAATATGGGCGCTATCTTTGAAATAATGGGCGAAGAAGATAATGCGCTAAAACATTATCAAAAGTCCATTGAATATTCAAAAAAAATTAATCAAGAAAATGAAATAGCACATTTAAATATAAGACTTTCTTTCAAACGTTCTGATCTTGATATTCATGAAAAATATCCTTTAATTATGGATTTTATTTCGCCGTATTTAAAGGATAATGTACTATGAAAAAAATATTATACATCACTTTATCCATGGTGGTGATAACAATACTCATTCTTTCCATAGGATTACAATACCGAAAATCGCAAATTAATAAAGTTGAAAATATCACATGGAACCTTGCTGATCAGATCATTTCTGAACTTGATGATGAAGCATTGATCAAACAACTTTTTATGTTTTATTTTCAGCTCGATGATGAAAAAATGCTGGAACAACTCATGCCAGGAAGTATTTTTATTCATACTAAAAATATTCCAGTACTTGAAAATGGTCAGGCGAATCTTCCGCTGTTAGATAGTTACATAGAAAAAATAAATAATATTTACAGAAAAAAAAATCTGCCTCTTCCGTTTTATTCCATTGACCAGGAAGGCGGACGCGTTCGTAGAATTAAAACAGGCTCTACAGATTTTCCGTCTGCAATGGCCATAGCTGAATCATACACTCGTACAAAGAAAAAAGATCTTCCATTGCTGGTTGGATTTTATACCTGCATGGAGTTAAGGATGCACGGAATTCAGTGGGTGCTTACGCCTGTTGTGGATGTTCAAATAAATCCAGACAATCCTGTAATTGGTATGCGCTCTTTTGGATCTGATCCAGAATTGGTATCAGAAATGGCAATACAGTATGTCAAGGGTGCACAAAATGCAAGATGCATGACTGCTATAAAACATTTTCCGGGGCATGGCGATACAAATATTGACTCACATCTTGACTTACCTTTTATAAATAAAACTGAAAATGAATTAAACCAGATAGAGCTTTACCCATACCAAGAACTTATACATTCTAAAAATCCCCCCTATGGATTGATGAGCGCTCATATCATTTTTAATCAAATTTCAGCGGAACCTTCTACCCTTTCATACACCTGGTTGACAGAAAAACTTAGAAATAAATGGAATTATAAAGGTATTATCATTACAGATGATCTGGCAATGAATGCCATGAACATATATCAGCGGCAAGAAAAAATCAATAATCTTTCGGTACAAGCTTTTCTGGCTGGCGCAGATGTTTTACTGTATGCTTTTAAACCCAATGAAAGTATAAATATGTTAAATGGATTTATCAAGGCATATAAAAATGAAATTATTTCCAAACAACGAATTGTCGAATCAGTTCGGCGAATCATTTATCGAAAAGTTAGTCTTGGTTTAATGGATCTATACATTAAAGAACATAAAAATAATTGGTCTGCCAAATTACAGCAGGAATCTGAAATATGGCTTCATCACTCAAACGATGTTGATTTAAATATTAAAAACATTGAAACTCAATTAGCAAAGGTTGATTCAATCAATCAATTTATATCCAAAAATGGTATCAAATCTGTTTATGGTAGCCCTGGTCTAGAGTCAAATGTGCAAAAATATTCATTATTTACAGATGTATCTGTATCTGATGCAAACTATAAATTATTGCAAAGTAAGTCGAAAAAAATATACTCATTAAAAGAACTCTCAGAAGTTAAATGTGATGAAAAATGCGTAATTTTACAAACATTAAATACCTCTCTTGAGTATTATTTAAAATTTAAAAAAACAAAACCATGGATTATTTATACTGTGGAAGATCCTTTTCCTGCTAAAAAATTTATTTATTTTTTAAATGACAGCGATATTTTAATTTCACCTTTTTCAGATACGAGTACTTCAAGACAACAACTGATAGAAACATGGATA
Organism: Spirochaetia bacterium; assembly: GCA_029857955.1. GTDB lineage: Bacteria > Spirochaetota > Leptospiria > Turneriellales > JAOUFE01 > JAOUFE01. The sequence goes on along the minus strand of JAOUFY010000010.1, from coordinate 28,846 downwards.
TCTAATGTGATACCGCCGAAAGCATCTGTTATTTACCAAAAACATTGATTTTTCCATCGAAGCCACCAAGAAAACGGATTTACAAGGCTGTTGTAGAAGCATCCCTACCCTGTGGAATATCATGTGATTGGCGCAGGAATTGCAGGGCTTACGGCTGCATATTCTCTAGCTGAAAATACCCCGGATTGTAAAAATAAAATACATGTATATGAAAAAGAATCGTTACCGTGCATGTTCAGTTCATCGCGAAATGCTGCCATTTTTAGAACTTATGAATCTGATCCAACTTTATCAATACTTGTAAAAAATAGTTACAGACAGTTACTTAAAATTGAAAAAACAAGCGGCCAGTTGATGGATCGCAGGGGTTTATTAATTGATCCGCTGGAACTTGATTATTATGAAGATTCATTTATAAATCAATATCCTGATTTATCTGAAATAAAAAGTAATTTAAAACAAATGAATTTTAATGATGGATATTTCTTTAATGGAATCATGGTAAAAGAAAATGGCGTAATTGATATTCATGCTTATCAAAATTTTTTATTAAAATATTTATCAAAAAGAGGAATAGTTTTTCATTACAATACCTGCATAGATGATATCGAAATTCAAAGTGATAAAATAATACGCATACATGATGCCAATGGTTTCGGCATAAATCTGTCAGAAAATGATATGGTCGTCAATGCCGCAGGCTCCTGGGCAATGGATTTAATTTCAAAAGCCAGAGTAAAAACTCCGCCTGTAATGACTTTTAAACGTCATTTATTTTTTTTGCGTTCGAAAACAGAACATCAATTTTCAAATATTAATTTACCTGTACTATGGGATGAAAAACGTGATGTCTATATTCGATATGAAAGTAATGGATTTTTGGCTACCCATTGTGATCAAAGAGAAACGTTTGCAGGGGATTATAGCAGCGATGAAAAAGAAGTTGATCGTTTTTTAAAATCAATTTTGTCTGTTTTTCCTTTTTTAAAAGATCACCACATTTCACGATACTGGGCCTGCTTGAGAACATTTTCATTGGATCAAATTCCTGTTGTTGGTTTTGATCCATTTATAAAAAACCTGTTCTGGGTAGCCGGACTTGGAGGACGAGGTATGACTATTTCGCCCGGATTAATTCCAGAAATTCAAAAATTAACACTTACTCAGGGCTTGAATCATGTAAAACAGCCTAATCCTTACAGCCCCATAAGATTTTATTAATTTCATTTATGTTAAAATTTTCAATAAATTTATTGTAAACCTGTGTTTTAGTCATAATGTATCATAAATGATAACTCAAGATTGTATAAATTCACGCAAAAGTTCGAGAAAATTTTTAAAAAAAGATATTCCACGTGAGACAATACGAGAGGTAATACGTGAAGCCATGCGATCACCTTCTTACAAGAATTCACAACCATGGGAAGTTATCGTTGTTTCAGGTAACAAAAAAAATGAACTCAGTGAATATTTAATATTACTTTCTGAAAAAAATACTGAAATTGAACCTGACATTCCAGTACCACAATCTTGGCCTGAATATATACAAAATCGAATTTCAGACACCATGAATAAAAGAAGTCTGGCTTTCGGAGTAACGTCGGGAGATCCCGAGTCTGTTAAAAAAAGTAAACAGGCAAATTTTAATTTTTATGGCGCTCCAGCAGGTTTATTTTTTTATCAGGATGCATCTCTTGGCCAGTGGTCTCTTCTTGATATGGGCATGTTTGTCGAGAATGTCATCCTGGGGTTTCACAGCCGAGGGATAGCCTCTGTACCTCAAGCTTTTTTAATCGATTATTCAAAACAGGTTAAAACATTTTTAAATATTCCATTAAATAAAAAACTGGTTTTAGGAATGTCCATTGGATACCCTGATACAAATGACATTCGTTCAAATTTTACAACTCCTCGAGTTCTTGTTGATGAAATTTTAAAATGGATAGAATAAATTTTAAATTGTTTTTCTATAATAGCGCGTTTGATGTGTTTTACCTTCAAGATTTGGAAAAATAGTTGATTCTTTTTTAATAAGTTCAAATGGAATACCTATTTTTTCAAGTATTCTTATGGATGCCTGATTTTTATAATGGCACGAAGTTGTGATATGCTTAATCTCTGGATTTTTACATAGCCAATTGTAAACAAATTCAATTGCTTCTGTTGCATAACCCTTTTCCCAGTAATCCGAATGAAGTATGTAACCAATGAAAGCAGTTTGAAAATCAACTAACTTAAAACCGGTGGACCCGATAAATGTATTGTCCCTTTTTAATATAATCGCAAGTGGAAAATCAACCCCTTTTTCAAAAGACATAATTGCATACTCAACATATTTAAGAGAGTCAGAAAGCAAATTATGTCGGGGCCAGTTCATGTATTTTACAGTCTTTTTATCACTTGCATATTTAAAGACACTGGTTTCATCCCCTGGTTGATATTTTCTCAGTATCAATCGCTTGGTATGAAAAATTTCAGGAACATTTTGCATTTATACTGATTTTTAATTATCGTCTTTTAAAAAAAAATAACACTTAAATCATCACCGGCTGGCGGTGAGTTTTGGCAGTTACAGAAAATAAATCTCCACCTTGCTTGTAACGTTTTAAAAGAAAGTTAGTACTGGTTCTTTCAACACCTTCGATGGTTGCAAGTTTATCAGCAACAAAAAATGCAACATCTTTTAACGAAGGCCCTTCTACTTCAACAAGAAGATCAAATGAACCGGAAACCAGCATACATGTGATTACCTCATCCATATTCGATATTTTACGTGCAACCTCATCATAACCAAAACCCTGAGTTGGAGTTACGGTTACCTGAATAAGCGCAACAACCTCAGGACTTTCAATTTTTTCCCAGTTTACTATTGCACGATATTTTAATATAATTTTTTCTTCTTCAAAAGTTCGCATGATGTTTTTCACATCGTCTGACGTGGTGTTTAAAATTTTAGCAAGCTCTGAATCTGATCGAGTGCAGTCATCTTCAATTAAATTTAAAAGTTTTAATTCGTTGGTAGATAATGGTTTTAACATGGAAACTCCTGTGATCTATATTTTTAGCGCCTGTGTTATTTCCCTTTGTAATAAGAGACCTTCGTTTGCAAGCTCTTTTTGAACTGTATCCATATGATTTTTTTCTACAGGCGAAGGATATTTTAGTGAAATGTATATTTTTATTTTTGGTTCTGTGCCTGATGGCCGAATGGTGATGGAAGCATCAGGAGTTAAAATAAATTTAACGACGCCAGCCCTGCCTAACTTTTTCTTTAATTCCTGATTTTCAATTAATTTGGGTTTCAGGTTTTCATTTCTTAAATCCATAATATCAACCAATTTACGCTGAATTTGCAACCTGGAAATAAAGTTGTGCGGATCATCAAGTTTTTGAAGTATCTTTGTTCGCTCAAGATCTCCACCCGTTATTTTAATGCTGAAAACATGATCATAATAATAACCATACTTTACATATATTTTTTCAAGGGCTTCTGTCAGACTTTCACTTTCGGCCATCTCACATAGAGCTACTGCAGAGGAAATTGAATCCTTATCGCGAATCCAGTTTACAGGAAGATAGCCAAAGGATTCTTCGCCGCCAAAAAGATAATTGTCAGGATCATCATTTATAGCAGATGCAATATTTTTAAAGCCAGTTAAAACATCCACAATCCTGATATTATTTTTTACGGCAATTTGTGTTACTAAATCAGAGGTTACGATGGTCTTGCAAACATAGGGGGAATCTGAAAATTTTGTTCTTTTACGAATTAAAAAATCCAGCAACAAAGAACAAATTTGATTTCCGCTTAAAAGAGTATAACTGCCATTATTTTTTACAGCAACCCCGACACGATCTGCGTCTGGATCTGTCGCAAGTAAAATATCATAATTTTGTGTTTGAGCCTGTTTTATTAAAAGTTCAAATGCTCCGGGCTCCTCCGGATTTGGACTTTTTACTGTTGGAAAATTTCCGTCCGGTTTAGTTTGTTGTTCAAGTAAATGAAAATTTAAAAAGTTTAAAGCCGGAAAAATTTTTTTAAAAATCCATCCGCCTGTACCATGAAGCGGAGAATATAAAATAGATATTTTCTTTTGCGATTTACTTACAAAAGCTTCATTTTGAATATATTTTAAATATGCTTCGAATATTTCTTCTTCGATTAAATCACCAGAGTCCGGTTCATTAGAGCAATAAAGATTATACGATTTTTCATACTCACGCATTTTTATGTAGCTTAGATTTAAATAATTTTCTTCTATCTTTAAGTCCCATGGCGAAACAAGTTGAGCGCCATCTTCACTATAAACCTTGTAACCGTTATATTCAGATGTATTGTGTGATGCTGTTAAAACAATTCCGGCTGAAGCATTTAAATAGCGAACGGCAAAAGATAATAAGGGTGTAGGCGCCGGTTGACGGAATATTTTTACATTAAAATCATTATTTTTTAAAATATGATAGGTAAATCTTGAAAACTCTGGCGAAGTTAATCGTGAATCATACGCAATGATGATGGTTATTTTTTTATTTTTATTATGTATATTTTTTTCTTGGATGGTTTTTACAAGCGCAAGAGTCAGTCTGGCAATATTATATTTATTCAAGCGATTTGTGCCGTGTTCTACAATTTCACGAACGCCTCCGGTTCCAAAGCTTAGTTCTTTTTCAAATACATTATTTTTAATCAGTTGATCTTTATTTCTTAATAGAAAATCCTTTTCTTCATCATTTAGCGGATTATTTAAATAGTTTTCAAATAAAATTTCAGATGTCGTCATAGGATATAAACAATTTATCAAGATGATACATCAAGCAAAAACAAAAATCCAGAGTTAAGTTGATTATATTTGATCGCCAATTTTAATCTGCTAGTCTTCACTATCTTTTTGATTTTTATAATTACTTATATTCTCTATATTAAAAATTTACCATTACATTTTGTTTCATTTACAAAAAGCATGTACAACCTGTAAAATGGTCAAATTTTTACCGGTATGCAAAGATTTGTTCATCCACTAATTGATGAATATTACTATGACTTACCTGATGAATTGATCGCCAGATATCCGATCGAACCACCAGATGCCTGTCGTCTATTACAGGTATCAAACCGTCAAATAAATGATTTATATTTTACCAATCTTCCGGATTGCCTGGAGGAAGGTGATCTACTGGTTGTAAATAACACTCGTGTAGAAGCTCGTCGGGTATTTTTAAGACGCCTGGATCAAAATAAAAATCCGGGCGCCAGAATTGAATCAGTTTTTCTTGATATTCCTGATCAACAACCAGATGATGCTCATAACCCCTGCTGGAGTGTTCTTATAAAAAAAAGACAAAGGCTTAAAGATAAAGAAATTCTTTATTCGGATGTTGACGAGAATATCTTTTTTACATTGCATAAATATCCTGACGGCAGAACATTTCTTGAAGAATCTACTCACCTTACTCCACAATTGTTTGATGCTATCGGTCAAATGCCGATACCGCCATATTTGCAGCGTGAAGAAGAAGTTATAGATAGAAGCTTATATCAAAATCCATTTTTAATTCGCGAGAAATTACAACAAAAAGGCTCCGTTGCTGCTCCAACGGCAGCTCTTCATTTTACAGATTCTATTATTCAAAAATTAAAATTTAAAAATATTCAGATAGCTTCATTAACTTTAAACATAAGTTATGGTACGTTTGCTCCTTTAAAACAAGAAAATTTTACAAGTGGAAAATTGCACGAGGAATCCTATGAGTTACCAGAAGAATTAGCGGTTAAACTTGAAAAACGAGATTATAATAAACTTTACGCCGTTGGCACAACTTCATTAAGAGTTCTCGAAACTGTTAATTCTATGACGAAAGGTAAATATAACAACTATTTAAAAGGAAAAACAAACCTTTTTCTTTATCCGCCGTATCAAATTACATCAGTTAACGGGATGATTACAAATTTTCATTTACCTTCATCAAGCCTTTTAATGCTGACATCTTGCTTTACAGGAAAAGAACAAATGATGAAAATATACGGTCATGCAGTTGATAAACGATATCGCTTCTTTTCATATGGCGATGCCATGTTGATTCAAACCTGAGCAATGTAATAAAGTTCTTTTTATATTCATTATGATAATACCAGTACACCCGATTAATCCGCAACGAAGAGTTTTAGAAGAAACAGCAGCAGAACTTATGCGAGGCGGTATTTATATCTTGCCAACGGATACAGTTTATGCATTTGCAGCAGCAATGGATCAAAAAAAAGCTATTGAACGTATTTATTTTATAAAAAAAATGTCAGAACATAAAGTAATCAGTGTTTTTTGTCATGATATTTCAGCCGCATCAAAGTATATCTGTATGGACAATAACTCGATTTTTCGCTGGATGAAATCTCATCTTCCAGGACCATATACATTGGTATTTAAAGCTTCCAAAAATCTTCCTAACTATGCCGTTACAAAACAAAAAACAGTGGGTATACGTATTGTAACAAATCCTGTCATTAATGGTTTACTTGAAATCATGAAAGTTCCTATTGTTGGAACATCCGCCTACAATTCAGAAGAATCATTGACCTACCCTGAAGATCTGGAAAGACTTTACGGAAAACAGCTAACCGGAATCCTGGATACAGGTCCTGTAGAAAATATTTTTTCAACAGTTATTGACTTATCAAATCGTCATCCGAATGTTATTCGACAGGGAATCGGTGAGACATTCGATTTACCTGAATAAATTATTTATAATGATTTTATAATAATTAATTTAATCTCTACAGGCGCTTCAAATAAAGTTTTAATGTCGCTTTTTATCTTTTCTTTTAAAGCTAAATCGGCTTCTTTAGGCGAAATTATTTTACATTCAAGATGATACGTTTTATAGTATTTATTTAAATGAGTCGTAATCTCATCTGAAGGCAGGTCTTTTTTTATCATGTTTTCAACTTCTGTCGTTTGTTTTTTTATATAAAAAACTTCCTTCATGAAATAACCCAGAGGAATTGCAATGAGGATCAATACCACACTTGACAGTAAAAACTTTCTTTTGGCTCGTTCATTAATTTCTCCTGTATCTGGCATGTACGGCTGCACCTTCATTCTCCAGAAAACAAAACTAGCCGCTAACGATATACTTACCAGGTTGCTTGCAAATAAAAGAAATGAACCAATGGAATGATGCCACTGAAAAGTACCAATACAAATACCTGTAACGGCAAGCGGAGGAACCAAAGCAACAGCGATGGCAACTCCAGAAATTGAAGAAGAAATACGCGGATTAACAAATGCATAAGAACCTACAAAACCGCTGGCAAGAGCAATTACAATGTCATATAAAGATGGATTCGTTCTTGCAAGAATCTCACTGTTCATTTCAATCCCTGGCATAATAAAGCCTATTATGGAAGATAGAGTAACTGCTGTTACAATTCCAACAAACAATGTTAAAGAAGATTTTCCCATTAGTTTATAATCGCCCCAGAGTGAGCCAAGCGCAAATCCTAGAATGGGTGTCATAAGCGGCGCAATGATCATGGCTCCGATAATGACTGCAGCAGAATTCTGTAAAAGACCAAATGAGGCAATCAGGCTTGAACCAATTAAAAGTACAAAAAACTCATTACCTAGTTTTGAAGATTCAAATATCAATTCATATGTTGAAATGTTTCTTTCATGATTTTTTTTAATATTATTATACTCATCAAAAACACCAGTAATTTTTCTGTAAATATTTTCTTCTCTAATTTCAGGATTTTGACTTGATTTTTTTTTAAAAATTGAATCTGAGAGAAACTTGAAAAAACCAGGAGACTCATAAAGTTTTTTTTTATCATCATTTTTTATATTTGCTTTTTTTTCTTTTTCCATTGGTTTTCTTTTTAAATAAAATTATAATTTGCAATCATTGTTATAATAAAGTAATATATAGTAAACGGCCTCAATTATTAACAATTTAAGTAATAATTTTTACATTTCTAACTTAATAATGATTTTTATTCAAATTTTCTTGTCAGTTTGCTAACCGGTTTAAAGTGTTCCATATGGATCTTGATGATCCAATCTGGTCTTAATGTGACAATTTTTAATGAAACTAAATTATTCCGAATTTTAAAAATAAAAAATGAACCTACCGTTTATATCGCCTCTGCAATTACAGGTGTATTTACAGGTCTGGCAACGTATATTTTTGTGTTTTCTTTAGAGCAGGTACATGATTTATTTGAAACTTATTTTCCATCTTATAACAATCCTGACATTTTAAATGAAAACAACTTTTTTAGTTTTCATCCGGGTTATTGGCCGTTTATCTTTTTACCGGCTATTGGCGGTTTAGTGGCGGGTTTAATCTCACATCAGTTTAGCAATGAAACTTCTGGAAGCGGAATGGATTCTTTTATCGAATCCTTTCATCAAATGGAAGGAAAATTAAGAGGTAGAATTGCATTTTATAAAATATTTTCAACTGTATTTACTCTTGGATTTGGAGGAAGCGGAGGTAAAGAAGGTCCTGTTGCACAAATAGGCGGCAGTATTGGTTCAAAGCTTAACAATATACTTGGAGGAGGTGCAAAGGCCAGGCGAACCCTTCTACTGGCAGGTGCAGCAGGAGGTCTTGGAGCTATTTTTCACTCTCCACTAGGTGGAGCATTGACAGCTGTAGAAATGATTTATAAAGAAGATATCGAAAGTGATGCATTACTGCCCTGTATTATATCATCTATATCTTCCTACTTACTGTATTCTACCTTTATGGGATTTCATTCTGTATATTCACCACCTGAAATGCTGGGCGTCCAGCCATTTGGTTCTTACTTCTTTTACATCTTACTTGGCTTTTTGAGCTATTTCAGCGGAAATATTTTTATAAAGATTTTTAATGCAGTCAGAAACGGTTTTGACAAACTACCCGTTCATCATGTTTTAAAACCTGCTATTGGCGGATTAATTGTTGGCCTGATTGGTTATTTATTTCCGTTTATTTTAGGAACCGGAGAATCCTTTGTTCAGCAGATTATGGAAATTAAAAGCGCTGCATATAGTTTTACGTCGTTAATCACCGCTGGCGCCGTGATTTTATCCATATTATCTTTAAAAATCATCGCTACTTCGTTTACTATAGGGTCTGGAGGTTCAGGCGGTATGTTTGGCCCATCGTTATACATAGGCGGATTGCTGGGATTTTTAATTGGAATTATAGCTCAATTTATACTGCCTGATACTTTGATATCATTACCTTCCTTCATGTTAGTCGGCATGGGAACATTTTATTCAGGTATAGCAAGAGCCCCCATCGCCGGCATGATTATGATTTGTGAAATGATTGGCAGTTACGTTTTATTACCCCCGCTGATGATTGGTTCTATTATAACTTTAACTTTATCACACAAAATCGCTATTTATCGAACTCAGCTTGAAAACAGATTTAAATCGCCGGCGCACTCATATGATCTCGACATTATGCGAAGTATTAAAATTGAACAGTATTCTGAATTTTTTAAAAATCATGCTGTAGTTTCAAAAGAAATTTCACTACAAAAATTAAAAACTCTGGCTAAAAAAATACAGGCAAGCGACTTTGTAATTTCATCAGACAATAAAGAATATTTCGGTATGATCTCTTTAAAAAAAGATCATGAGAAAGCGCCTGATCTTCCATCTGGTATTTTAAATGAAGGTACAACAGATACTTCTAAAAAGAAATTAAAAACCTCACGGCGATTTATTTATGAAATTGCCGAAAGAGTTCCTGCCGTAAAGCTTGAAAATACGTTAGGAGATGCTTTAAACATCATTCTTGAATATGACTTTGACAAAGTCGCCATAGTAAGTCAGGAAAAACTTGTGGGGTATTTACGATTTAATGACATTATGATAATTTATTATAAAAAAATAAATAAGCATAGCATACCCGATGCAAAAGGAGGGGCTTAGCGAACCACTAAAGTTTTCAAAAATGAAACAAATTTTGAGAAAACACAAACATGATACCGAAACCAATCCGAAAAACCGCTTAAGCGCAGTTTAATGATTAAACTGCGAAACTTACGGGTTTCTTGTATCTTTTGTTAGACAACCATATAACCGTATTATATTTTGAAATTAAATAGACCTTAAAAAATGGAGATAAAATGTTAAAAACTAAATTACTTACTGGAATATTTCTTTTGTTTATGATAACACCTTTGGTATTTGCAAATGAAGAAGCATCTATAAATCAAAATTCAAATGCAAATGAATTCCCAAAATCATTTCACAGCTATGACGATAGCGAAATTACGAAAGTTTCGGATGTGCTAAGAAACAGAATCATTAAAGAGCCATTTAATCTTGTCGCAACTATTATTTTTATACTAGCTATTTTACATACATTTTTTTCTACAAAATTTACTGCCATCGCACATAAACTTGAAAAAAAACACAATGAAATGATGGCCCAACGAGATCCTGCCAAAAAGAAAAAATATACCGGACAGGTTTTTGATGAAGTTGATTTTAAAGCACATGTAGCCCATTTTTTGGGAGAAGTTGAAGTCATCTTTGGTCTATGGGTAATTGTTCTGGCTGCTGCTACAGCGTATTTTTTCAACTGGCATACTTTTGAAGCTTATATTTCACATAAAGTAAATTTTACCGAACCCGTTTTTGTTGTGATCATAATGGCGCTTGCATCGTCGAGACCAGTCATCAGACTTTCCGAAAGTTCACTTGAAATTCTAGCTGGTTGGTTTGGTAAAACTCCGGCGGCGTGGTGGTTTATTATTTTAACTCTTGGACCAATACTGGGTTCATTTATTACCGAACCTGGAGCTATGACCATTTCTGCAATGTTACTTGCTCGACAGTTTTATGATCTTAAGCCAAGTCCTAAATTTGCCTATGCCACTATTGGGCTATTGTTTGTAAATATATCCGTTGGAGGTACGCTATCTCATTTTGCAGCTCCCCCTGTACTTATGGTTGCAGGAAAATGGGGATGGGGTATGACATATATGTTTACTCAAATTGGATGGAAAGCCATCCTGGGTATTGTGGTAAGTAATATTTTATACATGTTGATTTTTTCCAAAGAATTTTCAAAGCTTGAAAAAACCGCAAAATCCCCTGATCACATTGATCCATGGGATGAACGTAAAGACCCAATTCCTGCGTGGATAATTTCTTTTCATGTTTTTTTTATGGCCTGGACAGTTTTTAATGCGCATAATCCTCCATTATTTATTGGAGGTTTTTTATTTTACCTGGGTTTATACCAGGCAACCCTTCATCACCAAAATCGAAACAACATGAGAAGTCCTTTGATGGTAGGTTTTTTTCTAGCTGGTTTGGTCATTCATGGAGGGCTTCAAGGTTGGTGGCTGGCACCTATCTTAGGAAGCCTTACTGAAATACCTTTGATGATTGGAGCAACATTTTTAACATCAATTAACGATAATGCTGCGATTACCTATTTAAGCAGCCTTGTGCCGAATCTCACAGATGGTATGAAGTATGCGGTTGTGACAGGCGCTGTTACCGGCGGGGGCTTGACCGTCATTGCCAATGCGCCAAATCCAGCAGGGCAATCTATTTTATCACCATTTTTTAAAAACGGTGTCTCGCCTTTAGGTCTTGCCGCTGCAGCGATTATTCCAACATTTATCGTTGGTTTAGCATTTATATTTTTATAAATATATTTTTATATTTATATTGACTATATAATTTAAATTTGAAATAGAATTTTTCAGTTTAAGAAATATGAAAAGTAAATATATTATATTGTTTTTTTTGTTTATAAATCAATTGTCCGGCACACCTAAAGTAGCAAATGCATCATTTGCAAATAAAGTAATTCTTGAAATTGAAGATCCGTCCAATGGGGAGAAAATCGATATGGAGATACTTTCGTATTCGCATTCTCTTTTAATGCCTCTTGTTGGCGCAAAGCAAGATCCAAGTTTTCAAGCCAATTTTCAGGATTTTAAAATTTCACGATTTGGAGATCTGCATACATCATATTTTTATCAAAAATGTGTCTCAGGAGAAAGGATACCTCAGGTAACATTATCTTATTTTAAGGTCTTAAAAAAAGAAAATTCCAGCTATCAATATATTCAAATTCAATTAAAAAATGTTCTTGTCACATCCGTATCTATCGGCGGTGGCGCCGACATTCCAATTGAAACCATTGCCTTTGCATATAAACAAATTTATATCACCATCTCTACTCCATCTAAAACAAACAGATCCGGATTTGATTCAAAAACTTTCAGTTATGATTTAACTTTAACTCATTAATTAAATTCAACTACACCTAATCTTATTGACCACTTATCATCTAATAGACTCCTGATCATTAAAACAATGAAAAATATATTTTATATACTAGTTATGTCTCTTTTGTTAAGTCAGTGCAAAAAAAAGGACGTATATTTTTTAAATGTTCCTGATACAGGTGAACCTGAAAACGTCGACATTGTAATTAAAAATTTTACTGCTGAAGGTTATAAAAATCAAAGTCTGAACTGGTCATTAAAAGCTGATACATCTTATATTATTTATTCAGACTATAAAGTTGAAATGGAAGGAATACAAATGACGTATCATGAAAATAAAAATGATACTTCGGTATTGACCTGCGAAAGCGCAACAATGAACAGAAATACAAATGATTTAAATTTAAAAGGGAACATTGAGATAAAATCTTCAAATGGCAGAGAGCTCTATACCAATATCCTTTTCTGGGACAATAAAAAAGAGGAACTTTCTACAAATTTACCTGTAAAAATTGCCTATTCTGATGGTGAAGTCATTCAGGGAAAAGGAATGAAAGCTAACGGAAGTTTAAGTAAAATTGTTATTTACCATCCAGTAGGAGTCCATACAATTAAAAATGAATAAGTCCAATCATAAAAATAATAAAAAAGAAACTGTCGCAAATACATCTATTTTTTCTTTATACACAATGCTATCAAGACTACTAGGTCTTGCCAGAGATTCCTTAAAAGCCTACGCTTTTGGAACAAGCGCCTATGCAGTAGCTTTTGACATTGCTTTTCGTATCCCCAATATGTTAAGAAATCTTGTCGCAGAGGGCGCTTTATCGCAATCATTTCTTCCTATTTATGATCAATACAAACACAAAGATATAAAAGAAGCTCATCTTGCATCTGGAATTGTAATTACTTTATTTACCATTATCTTAAGTGTATTATCCCTGATTGTTTGGTTCTTAACTCCTATACTGTTACCCTACCTCTTAAGTGAATTGAAAAACGACATTCATCTTTCAAATTTAACCATAGAATTAACTCGGATTTTATTTCCGTATATTTTATTGATGAGTTTAATTTCCATCTACATGGCAATTCAATATTCGCATGGACTTTTCTGGGCAGCGTCAGTTGGACCGGCTCTGTTAAATGGAGTTGTCATTGTTACCTTCGGTGGATACCTTTGGTATGCAAAACACTTTCAAGATAATATTCCTGATGCAGAATATTTAATTTACCTTTTTTCGTATACTACCATTTTAGCCGCCATTGTTCAATTAATTTTTCAAGTGCTGGTGACAAGGCGCCATAATACATCGCCACGATTTTCTTTTAAATTTAAACACCCTGTTGTAAAAAATTTATACAACATGATGCTGCCGGCATCTCTCGGAAGCGCCGTTCAGGAATTAGCTCAGCTAATCGATATTTTTCTGGCAACCTCGGTAAGTTATATTATACCAGGAGCTGTCGCCGCCCTTACCTACTCTCATAGACTCATTCATTTGCCAATGGGTATTTTTGGAATTGCAATTTCAACGGCTAGCATGCCTCAATTTTCAAGACTTTTTGTTGAAAAGCGAGTGGATGAATTTAAAGAAAGTATATGGACTGCCATTGGTTTAAATTTCTTTTTAATATTACCCGCAGCCATTGGGATGGTAATTTATGCAGTACCTATAATTGGGTTATTATTTGAACGCGGTGAGTTTGATAAAAATTCAACACATATAACTGCAATTGCATTAATTTATTATGCACCGGGGATTCTGGCATTTAGTCTTCAAAAACTATTTATGTCATCCATGTATGCTCAAAAAAATTCAAAAGATCCAGCAATGATCACCATTGGAGTACTTATTATAAACATAGCTCTATGTTTAATTTTAATGAAATACCTTTATCATGCCGGTCTAGCTCTGGCTTCGACAATCGCAGGTTTTGCAGGTTGTGTAATCTATCTCCAAAGACTTTACAAGGCAGGTTATTTTTCATTCACCAAAGACAAGCTTTTTGATGTCGGAAAAATTATTTTAATAAATTTAATATTAGGTACGCTGATGTTATCGATGTTCTTTTATTTTAGTCATCTTTCGTATATTCGCCAACTACTTATAGCCATGCCTGTAAGTATACTTTCATACTTATTTTTAGCACACATTTTTAACATATCCGAATGGCATCTTTTTTTAAACATATTTTACCGTAAAAAAAGAAGAAATAACAATTCTTGATATTTAATTTTATTTAATCATAAAGCAATACTTAGTATTTAATTTTATCATTTATAAAATTTAAAATATTCCTGATTACAATAACCTGATGTGATACCTGTTTATTTTTTTAAATTTCAAACGTGAAGCGGTTGACGCATCCATTTTGAACTTTTGTAAAACACGAAAACTTGTTAAGTATTAAACAAAGGTTTGTACAGTATATTTTATGAGAATATTTACCCAGGCTCAAATTATACAGACTTGCGAAATAGCGCGTCATTATGAAATTATTATAAAGACGCGCGTATAAGTTATTTTTTTGAAAAATCAAAAGTATATTTTATACCAAACGAAGCGTAAAACTCATTAAAATTAGAACTTGTAGTGCGAAAGTTTTTGCCATTTACTCCACCGCCTGCAGATGACGTCGTTTGAGAACCAGCGCGTGGCCTACCTCCTGTAGTTTGCGTGGTTGTAGAATTATTCATTAATGAGCTATTATAACTTTTAAAACTTCCATCCAATCGAAATGACAATGGCTCTATAATTTTATATACAACATTAGCATCGAAACCAAGCATTGTATAACTTGCTGAATCAAAGCCACATAAAATATCTGCTCCAATTATTAATTTTTTATCCGGATACCAAGATAAGCCTCCGCCCAATAAATATTCACTGAAACTACCGCTGGTATTATAAATACTTAAATTATAGTTTCCTGTAAAATTTAAATCTAACATGTGGTTGATATAATAAGTAAAGTAAATTCCTGCGATGGGGCTATCAATCATTACATTAATGTTTCCAATGGGGTAAATATATGACTTTTTGCTATAGCCTGCAAATAAACCTGTATTAAATTTTTCTGCATATAATTTACCTTCGAGTGTTCCACCCGCATTGGTAAAATTTTTTGCAATTGAAAATAAAGGAAATATTGATATTTCCCATTTTTCAATTGGCGTTACAATCACATCACCATTTATATTGAAAGTATTTATAAAAAGATGATTGCCATTTCCATCATAAATGACATCATTATAATTATAGCCTCCCATTAAGCCAGCTTCGATAATTTCAGAGAACTGATTATCAACACCAACATGAACACTTGCATCAGGTGAAGTGATGTATCCATATGAAAAACCGCCTTTTAGACCAGATGTAATAGACCATGAATATATCGAACTGATACTTAATAAATAAATAACTAAAATAACCTTAAAAAAATTCATATTTATTACGATTTAAAAACATACGCCCAATAAGGGCGTATGTATGTGAATCAGGATTTCTTATTTATTCTTGCTATGTCCTGATTGTTGCTTGCTATCACCTGGGTTATGAGCGTGTTTATTTGCATGTTCTTTACGCATTTTCTCGCCTTGTTTGCCCTTGTTTACCTCTTCAGAATGTTTCTTGCCATAGTTTTCATCTGATTTTGAAGATTCACTCTCATTTGGTTCCTTTTTTTCATCTGCAAAATACGCTGTTGAGAAAAGTGATAAAGTCACTAATGCAATAATCGTTTTTTTAATCATTTTATCATCCTTTGATCTAAATTATTTTTAGATCTTATCCATAAATTTTTATGGATATTTATTGTCAAATGCGTAATGTTATTTTTCAATTTACTTAAATTGTAAAATAGGGGTTATAAAAATAATCTGATGACGAAATTAATTTTAATTTAATCAAAATTGAAAGTTGTTCTTGCAGTAATTGTATAACCAAATATAATTTATGGAAATAATTTAAATTCTAGCCAAAACATGATTAAGCAGAGATTATTAAGAACACGTCCCAAAACTTGGGCGCGCTCTTCCGGTATAGGGATGTACCGGCATTTTTGTGAGCTGAGATCACAAAAATGCAGCTTTTTGCGGGCTTTGTTCGCAAAAAGCGTGCATCTTAAAAATCCATGGATGGATTTTGGGACGCTCTCTACATAAATAATAAAAATTTAATATGTTTATAAAAATATAAAAAAAATACTCGTAAGTATAGATTTAATATAAATTGTAACAACATATGGAATATAGATTGCGTTTATCAGAGTTACCATTCTTTAATTTTATCAGTTCTTCTTTTTCAAAAAAAATGAGACCGACATTCACCATTGTTAAAAAATCAAAAGGTGATACGATCATCAATTATGGAGAAGATGTTCCTGGACTATTCGTTATAGCTGAAGGTGAAGTTGAAGTTTTTGCACGTTCATCGGATATACTCATTGCAACACTAAAAGGCGGAAGTTCTTTTGGAGAAATGTCGCTTATTGAAAATGAGACCTCTTCAGCAACTTTAAAAGCAGGGTCAGATAAAGTTATTATGCTTCTATGCAAACGTGATGTATTTAATAAATTATTAGCTGACGATTTTGTATTTTCTGCAGCTTTTTACAAGGGAGCAGCGCAAATTCTATCAAGTCGACTTAGAAATACAAATACACGAATAGAAGGAGAAATGGACAAAGGCCGTACAGTCATACAAAACATGATTGATAAAGATGGAGTACTTGCAAAACTCGGTCATACACAATTTTCATTAAATGATACCGGAGAAAGTATGATTGCAAAACTTTCTAATCTTCTTCCTGATATTGAGAGTATTAAATTAGATTTGCCGAATGCATCAGAATCACTTGAATCGATCAAGAAAACAATTAAGCAGGTGCTTACTATAGATAGTCAGAGTTTTGATCTTATTTCACAGCAGATGGATCAAATAAACCAATATATGATCAACATACAACGAATTATGAGCGGATTGGATATTCATGAAGTAAAAGGTGATAAAAATATTTTCCAGATCAATAAAACACGACATGAAAATGATGAAGATGCTATTACTTTTTTTTAAATAGTCCTTATATGTGTTCCAGGGAAAAAGTATCTTAAAATACTTCGATATTTCATGGATCTTTTTTCAGCCATTATTTTTGAACACCATTGGCACAACCCAACACCATGACCATATCCATGACCTTTTATAATTACGGTGTTATCTTTAATTTTCATTCCAAATCTGGTAGAACGAATTTTTTCTACTCCTATCTTAGTTCTAAATTCAGATGCAGAAATCTCATTTTGTTTTCCACCTGACGTAATTCCAATGTTTTTAACACGTTTTGATTCTGTCCGGTCTTTTACAATAATTTGACTAATTCCTGAAATCCCAAGTTTATCTTCCATCTCTTTTTTTGATAAAACCAGTTTCCAGTTATATTCCGGTGAATCTTTAAAATTACATGTCCTCTTCTGTAAATAAGGTAAATCTTCATGCCAGACTTCAGCTGATGAAGCGGTCTCCCCTCCACAACAAGAGTGAAAAAAAACTTTTGCCATTTCACCTTTGTAAATAATCACCTGAGATCTTGTTTCAGCAATTGCCTGTCTTACGACCTCGTCCCCCTCTTGTTTTCCACCATAAACCTGGTCTTTGGTTGTTATTCCAATGTCATATAATTTCTCATGATTTTCTATCATTTTTTGTGCTACATATGTTCTGGCAACTACCGCTTGTGCCTTTAAGGCATCTAACGGCCACTTCGGACTCATTTCATGTCCGACTACAGAAATTAAATATTCTTCCATGGGTACATGATTGATGTATGAAAATTGATGATTGTCATTTAAAACCAACACTTCACCATAATATATATTTTTGTTTAAGGTAAATTCACCGTTTTCGCTTATAAATTTACCTGACGATTTTGGAAGATATCCGCCGTTACCTTTAATAACTTCATTTTGCGTATTGCGAAATTCATACTTGGAATTTGAATCTATTTTAACAGCAGTTCCTTGATATATTAGCACCCTTACTGTTTGACTATCTTTTAAATTTTTTCCAGAAGCGTGTGTTGATTGCGAAAATAACCTTGATTTACTTTTCCACCCTGGCGGTGGAGCGCATGAAGTAACAAATGAAATAGACAATATAATAGCCGTTAAATACTTCATTATATTTATAATCGGAACTTTTTAAAGAATATACACGTTTTTATTGGTTAAAAAGGTTATATTTTAATGCAATAGCTCATAATCACTTAACGCATAATACTTGACAGGTCATTTAGCACTAACCTCTTTGCATGATCATGATAAAAAAACATTTACTGATTATAACTTTTTTAGTAATTACTTTTAAAATTTATTCACAAGAAATTACCAACTTTAATGATGAAATGGAAAACGCCAGCCCAGAATATATTGAAAAAGTATATAAACTTGCTCTGTCAGAGTTTGATAAACAGGCATACGAAGAATCCTTAAAATATATTCGTCATGTAATAAAATCAGATATGAATCATTATAAATTAAGATACCTTGCAGCACATAATCACTGGAAACTTGGAAATTTTGACTCAGCTACAACACATTTTCAAGCTGCAATTTATGTAAAACCCAATAGCCCTGAGGCATATATGGATCTTGCATTGTTAAAAATCCAGGAAAGAAATTATAATTATGCTGAATTGTATATTCAAACGGCTCTTTCATATATGCAACAAGCAAATACCCCTATTCCATCTAAATTATATAATATTTATTCGCGTATTCAACTTATGAAAGGGTTTCCTGAAGAATCTCTTAAGTATGCTCAATTGGCTAAATCTGCATTTGAGCAAACAGGCACTGGAATTAAAGATAAACTTGAAGCCATGACGCTTGAAGCAAGAAGTCAGCTATTGCTTGAAAATTATGAAAAAGCAGAACTTGCCATGCAATGGGCAATTGCAATGCGTAATGATAATGTTTATGCATATAACTTGCTTGGCTATATTTATACTAAATGGAGCGAAAAATCAATAAGTACAGATCCCAAACAGGCTGAATATTTAAAAAGTCAAGCTATTGAAAATTTTAATAAAGCAAAAAACACGAAGGGTATAGTTGATGAATTTAAAAACATCATTGAAATGAATATTACAAACGTAAGTTCGATCAAATCAAATTAATTCGTCCATGTCTGAAAATAAAAGACGTAAAGTATTTTATGCTGACTTTGGATGTCGCTTGAATCAGTTTGAAACACGCGTATTGAAAAACTCCAAAGATTTAAATTTAATTACAACTCAAAACCAAAAAGATGCTGACTTTATTGTAATCAATACTTGTACTGTTACAAATCGAGCAGATGTAAAAAATCGCCAAGCAATCCGAAAAGCCCGACTGGCAAACCCAGATGCACATATCATTGTTACGGGTTGTTACGCGAGTACAGATTCTGATTCTTTAAAAAAAATGGATGAAGTAAATACGGTTATTACAAATGCAAAAAAGTTTACTATTCCAGATTTTATTTTGGGCAAACAAACAGATGAAACGATCAATCTTTTTCCTCTTTCAAACCAATCTTTAAATCAAAACGCCAGAGCTTATTTAAAAATACAGGATGGCTGCAATAAACTATGTACCTATTGTAAAATCCCAATGTCAAGAGGAAAGGCCGTTTCAAGAGATATGGATGATACCGTGCTTGAAGTACAAAATCTGATTAAATCAGGCTTTCAGGAAATTATTTTAACAGGAATTAACATCGGCCACTATAAAACAAATCAAGGAAAATTAAACGATATATTAAAAAGATTAGCTGAAATCCACGGAAATCATTTTTACAGAATCAGTTCAATAGAACCTGACTGTATAAACGATGAATTTCTGAACATTATATCTGCTGAAAAGTTTGCAAAATTTCTGCATATTCCGGTGCAAAGCGGTTCCAATCATATTTTAAAATCAATGCGCAGAGGTTATAGCGCCGAAAAGTATTTTGAATCTGTCTATCTAATTAAAAACAAAATTCCCGGTATCCATATCGGTACAGATGTCATCGTCGGATTTCCCGGAGAAACCGATGATGATTTTAAACAAACATTTAATTTAGTTAAAAAACTGGAGTTTTCAAATGTTCATATTTTTCCTTTTTCAAAAAGAACCGGAAGTGAAATTGATAAAATACTTTCAAAACAATTATCAAGTATCACTACAAACTCTGTTTTTGAAATTAACGGGGAAATAATAAGAAACAGGGTACAACAATTGATCGCTCTCCAGGAAAAAAATAAAATAATTTATATCCATAATACTTCTAATAGACCTTACAGGGCAATTATAGAAAAGATTATTGACAATACTGTTTACTTTGTAACTGAAAATTATTTTAAAGGTAATATCGTCACTACAAATCAGTTTCAAAAAGGTGATCAAATCCAGGTTTTGTATGATAACGATCTAAAGTTTTCTCTGGTTAATTAATAATTGATTTTTTGCTGTATTTCATTTATCAACATCTGATCTTTTACGTCGCAGTGATGTTTATTTATGTTAGCTAAAAACAGGGTTTCAAGCAGAAGATAATATCTCCACATTGTTTTTTCATAAGAATTCAATGATATTATTTTTTTTATCGATTTTGAATATTGTCCTTCCCTGTTAATAGAACTTTCAAGACGTTTTAAATCTTCAGAATTACATACATTTTGTTCTAGAATTTTTATTTGATCAATTTTATATGAAACAAGCCTGTATAGTTTGCAAATAAGTTTAACCTCTTGCAACAAATCCGCCTTTTCTTGTCTCAGCTTTATTTGCATCAGGAAGTTGATTCTTAAATGCTACCGGTCTTGAATCGACCTGTTTCCATGCGCTGAGTAAATCATTAAACATTTTTATAACGCGCTCTATACATTCACGATCTTTTTTTATGTTGGCATCTAATAATTCTTTTTTCATGAACACGTATAAACTTAAAAGATTTTCAGCAATTTCGCCACCACGATTCATGTCCAAAGAAACCATCAATTCAGTTATAATATCTTGAGCTCGTAATATTTTTGTATTAACAATATCATATTTCTTGAAATCGCCAATCATACTTAAGGCTTCTTCGAGAAATCGAATGGCTCCTTCATATAACATAACTACCAATTGTTTTGGATCTGCCGTTTCTACTTGATTTACTTGATATTCTTCATAACCTTTTTTCATTATTAAACCCCTATTTGCAGCGTTTTAGTTTTATACGATCATCGCAAAATACTTCACACCAGCAGGTATGAAAATAATATCGACATGAAATTTACAAGGCTCAATAAAAAAAGATATACTTGGATAAAAGTAGGATTATTTATTTTTACTTTTAAAGTAATATTGAATACTAAATATAGCTAAAACTGTTATAATGATTACAGCAACCAGACCACTGTAAAGTTGTATATATTTTAAAAGTTGATTCCAGTTTTTACCCAAAACATAACCGCCATACACCAGTATGGAATTCCAAAGAATGGTCGCGATGAGAAATGCAAATAAAAATATACTTATATGCATCCTGACCATACCTGCAATGATTGCGACAAAAAAACGTATACCGGCAGAAAATCTCGAAAATACTACCGCCCAAAAACCATAACGTTCAAACCATTTATGTGTACTTTCAAGACCTTTACGCGAGAAGATTTTTATTAATTTTTCATTTTTAAGCCTATTGCTCATGAACTCCATGATTTCCAGTCCAAAATAATACATCACAGTAGCGCTTAACAAATTACCGCTGATAATTGAAATTAATAAATGTGAAAATTTTAAGTGACCCATACCGGCAATATAACCGGCAAAAACCACCACAGTATCGCCAGGATACGGAGGAAAAATATTTTCAATAAACACACTTACAAATAAAAATAACCAATACCATTCATGGGGTATCTGAGAAATAAAATCTGCATTCATTTATGATACTTTTTAAATTGTTCATATAAGGCCAACAATAAATAAAAAGTTATTCCCGATTTAAATCGTTTTAAAACATCTACTATATTATGCGGCAAATAAATAAAAAGTTATTATTTAAAATCCTTTTTGTTATTATATCAATACCTGTTTTTTATCTAGTATGGAAATTTAATCACCGGATTTTTTTCGTAATTAACGGATTATACAGCAATTTTTTCGGATATCCAATGATTTTTTTATCTGCAATGGCTGATGGATTGTTTGTAATTATGATTTCATCAGCGGTATATCGTCAAAAAAAGGGATATTACTGGTCATTCATGATCGCTTATTTAGTTTCCAATATCATTGTAAATATCATAAAAAGTACGTATTCTACCGGCAGACCTCTTGCTTATTATTCCATAGATGAAATTTACTATGCAGGCGAAATTTTAAGATTTCAAAGTTTTCCTTCAGGACATGCCACGGCAGCCATGGTCTTAATGAGATATCTTATCCAGGATGCCGGTAAAAAAATTACTGTTTTAATTATCATACTTGGTTTATTATCAGCAGCCTCAAGAGTTTATATTGGAGTTCATTTTCCTTATGATGTAATTTTTGGAGGCTACCTTGGTTTCTTTATTACTCATGGCGTTTTTATTTATGCAGCAAAACGCTATAAACATTCCGATCGACCAGAATATAAATATAACAATCTTTTGATATCGATATGCGGTTTATCGGCAGGTATCTTTTATCTTTTTTTTAACAATGACATGTATGCCCCCCTTTCGAAGCTTATCAATATTATTACTCTGCTTTTTTCTATTTTTTTTACATACACTATTTTAAGTGAATTTTTTAAAATTTATCAAAACAAATCTACAAATAAATCCATATAACAAAACCCTTAAATGAGAAAAAAATATAAAATTACCATTGTTTTTAATTTTCTTTTTATAGGTTTCTTGGCGTTGTATATGCCCTGGATTCAATACGTTTTACATTTAGCAGCTCATCAAGGGCAATCCATTTTTTTTCGTGAAAATATATCAAAAGTAAGTGCCCATACACAAGAAGAAAAAAATAAACTGTTGTTGATACAAAATGCAAAGGAATTTGGTAAAAAATTATATCAATTAAAAGAAAGTAAAAGTTTTGAATACTATGTTAATCTTGATAGAAAAGCGCTGGGCTGGAATTTAACAATATCTCCCGAGCTTGAAATGAAGGCCAAAGAGTTTGATTTTCCCATTGTAGGAAAATTTGGCTATCTTGGTTTTTTTAATGAAACCATTAAAAACAACTGGAAAAATAAATTTGTTAAACAAGGATATGATGTATATGAAAATGAAATCGGCGCATACTCTACTTTAGGATATTTTAAAGATCCTATTTTTTCAACCTATCTTGAATTTGACGAGAATCAATTGATCCGTTTAATTTTACATGAAATGGTTCATGAAAAATTTTACTTAAAAAATGACAGCGATTTCTCAGAATCTATGGCTGTGTTTATGGAAAAAATTGCGCTTAATCTTTATTTATATAAACAGGTAAATCCACCAAATGAATTGATTGAAAAATATAAAGTTTTTCTCAATCAGTACAATGCATTTGAAGATTTACTGGAAGAAACCAAAACTCATCTTGATACGTTATACAAAAGTAATTTAACTGATTCAGAAAAAAGAATTCAAAAAAGAGAAGAAATCAATAACTTACGTAACCGCTTAAAAAACAAGAGATTTTACGAGTTTACCTATGCCAGTGAAGTTTCTGAAATGCCTGAATTAAATAATGCTTTTTTAGTTCAAAATTCTCGCTATACCCCAAAACAGAAAAATGGATTTTCTGTTCTGTTAAAAGACTGTAATGAAGACATTTTATGCTGGTTTGACGGTATTAAAAAACTTGAACCCTGCAAAAAAGAAATACGAAAAAAATTTCTTGCTGAAGAAATAATTCTGGATTCAATTTTATTAGAATGTAAAAATGAAAAAATACTTAAGTCTTCTTAAGTATTTTTTCATTACGATACACTAAATATTAAACAAAAAATATGATTTGTTTATTCAGAAGTGAAATGGTATATTAACCTTTTGCAGAATTTTTTTCAGAAATTTCTTTTGCAATGTTGGACGGTACTTCTTCGTAATGGTCAAATTGCATTGAATATGCCGCTCGACCTTGAGATAAACTTCTCAAGTCAGTTGCATAACCAAACATATCACCAAGCGGTACAAATGCAGATACAACCTTTGCATTTCCACGTGAATCCATTGAATTAACTTTACCACGTCTTCGGTTTAAGTCGCCAACAACATCACCCATGTAATCTTCAGGTGTTGTAACTTCAACTTTCATCATTGGTTCAAGAAGTACAGGTTTTGCTTTTCTACAGGCATCTTTAAAGGCCATGGAACCGGCAATTTTAAAAGCAAGCTCAGATGAGTCAACATCATGGTATGAACCGTCAAATACTGTAACTTTTACATCGACAATGGGATACCCAGCCATGACACCAGTATTCAAGGCTTCTTCTACGCCTTTACCAATCGCAGGAATGTATTCTCGAGGAATCGTTCCGCCGACAACTTTATTAACAAATTCAAAACCTTTTCCAGCTTCCTGAGGTTCAACTTTAAGCCAGCAATGTCCGTATTGACCACGACCGCCCGTTTGTTTAATATAACGACCTTCCTGCTCAACTGAATTACGAATGGTTTCTCGATAAGCAACCTGAGGTTTACCAACATTGGCTTCAACTTTAAACTCACGCTTCATACGATCAACAATGATTTCAAGATGTAATTCACCCATCCCGGCAATCAACGTTTGACCGGTTTCTTCATCTGTTTGA
The DNA here is from genome assembly GCA_029857955.1 of Spirochaetia bacterium. Taxonomy (GTDB): domain Bacteria; phylum Spirochaetota; class Leptospiria; order Turneriellales; family JAOUFE01; genus JAOUFE01. The sequence goes on along the minus strand of JAOUFY010000010.1, from coordinate 3,793 downwards.
ACATGGAATGTTGGGTCTTCTTCAGCCAGTTTTGAAAGAGCTACACCCATTTTTTCCTGATCTGATTTTGTCTTAGGTTCAACAGCAACTGAAATAACGGGAGCAGGGAAAATCATTCTTTCAAGAACAATTTGATTGTCTTCAAAAGTAATTGTATCGCCAGTAGTGGTATCTTTTAATCCGACTGCTGCGGCAATATCGCCAGCTCGAACTTCATCCTGTTCTTCACGGTGATTGGCATGCATTAAAACAATACGGCCTATCCTTTCTTTTTTATCTTTCGTTGTATTGATAACATAGGAGCCTTTTGATAAAACTCCAGAGTAAACTCTAAAAAATGTCAGTTTTCCAATAAACGGGTCTGACATAATTTTAAAAGCAAGAGCTGAAAAAGGCTCAGTATCGCTTGCCTTTCTTTCAAGAGTTGGTTCAGCGCCGACTTCATCTTTCGACTTCATCTCATAACCTTTAATCGGCGGAACATCGACAGGGCTTGGAAGATAATCCACAACAGCATCAAGTAATGTTTGAACACCTTTGTTTTTAAAAGCAGTTCCGCATAATACCGGAAACATTTTCAAGTTTAATACTGCTTTTCGAATACCTTTTTTAAGTTCATCTTCAGTTAATGTACCTGAGTCTAAATATTTTTCAATTAAATCTTCATTGGCTTCTGCAACCGCACTCATCATGTCAGCTCGATATTTTTCAACCTGTTCTTTCATGTCTTCGGGAACTTCTTCCACTTTATAAATTGCGCCGAGTTCTTCACCGGACCAAACAATAGCCTTGTTTAAAACCAAATCAACATGTCCCTGGTAAGCAGCTTCAACTCCTATTGGCAATTGAATCGGCACTGCGTTTGCCCCCAGACGTTCTTTCATCATGGAAACTGCGTTATAAAAATCAGCTCCGGTTCTGTCCATTTTATTGACAAAGCATAATCTCGGAACATGATATTTATCAGCCTGTCTCCAAACCGTTTCAGTTTGAGGTTCTACGCCGGCAACACCATCATATACAGCAACAGCGCCGTCTAAAACACGAAGCGATCTTTCCACTTCAACAGTAAAGTCCACGTGGCCGGGTGTATCAATGATATTGATTTGATTTTCTTTCCAAAAACATGTAGTTGCAGCAGAGGTAATTGTAATACCCCTTTCTTTTTCCTGCTCCATCCAGTCCATTTCAGTAGCGCCGTCATGAACTTCTCCAATTTTATACGTTTTTCCTGTATAATATAAAATTCGTTCCGTGGTTGTAGTTTTACCGGCATCAATGTGAGCCATAATTCCGATATTTCTATATTTTTCAAGTGCTACTTTTCTAGCCATTATTGTCCCCTGTTATGTTGATGCCAGTGTTTAAAATGAGATAAAATATTACCAGGCGTAATGTGAAAAAGCTCGGTTGGCTTCAGCCATTTTTCTAACTTCTTCTTTTTTCTTAAGTGCTCCGCCTGTGTTGTTAAGTATATCCAGCAATTCGTTTGCAAGTTTTTGACTCATGGAACGACCTGTTCTGGCGCGCGCGGCTTTAAGTATCCATCTTGCGGCAAGCGATCTACGTCTTACCGCGTAAACTTCAACAGGAACCTGATACGTTACCCCGCCCACCCGTCTTGATTTTACTTCGATGGTTGGCTCAGCAGTTTTTATGGCTCTTTCAAAAGCCTCAAATCCGTCTGCCCCTGTTTTTTCAGTTAAAATATTAATTGCTTCGTAAAATATTTTTTCAGCTACAGCCTTTTCGCCGTCGTACATCATTGTGTTGATAAATTTAGTTGCTAATTCGCTATTGTAAACTGTATCTGGAGCAATGTTTCTTAATAAACTTTTATTTCTTCTTCGTGCCATGATTACTTCCCGTTATGCTTTAGGTTTTTTTGCGCCGTATTTTGATCGGCTCTTACGTCTCTTATCCACTCCAAGAGCATCAAGAGCCCCTCTGAGAATATGATATCTTACTCCGGGTAAATCCTTTACCCTTCCGCCACGAACAAGTACTACGGAGTGTTCCTGAAGGTTATGACCTTCTCCAGGAATATAGGCGGTAATTTCAATACCATTAGTCAGTCTCACCCTGGCAACTTTCCTTAAAGCCGAGTTTGGTTTCTTGGGCGTATAGGTCATTACTCTGGTACAAACCCCCCTTCTTTGTGGGCATGATTGCAAGGCTGGCGATTTTGTCTTGTTGATTGACTTCTCTCGTCCTGTTCTGATTAACTGGTTAATTGTTGGCATTATATCCTCTAAATTTATTTATGACAGAATTTTGCTTTGGAACATATCGTCAATAATTAATTTATATGTAGATCGTAAAAGCGCAATAAAAGTGACATAAACAAGGTTGGTTCATTTGAATCGTCATGACGATTCTTAAATTGGCACACGCAGCAGCTTATATGGGTTTAAAAGAAGAGTTTTGATACAGATTCAATGTTGCCAGGTATTTATAATGATACTAAAAGGGGCTTTTTACATTTCGAAGAGCCGGATTGGAAATTCTTGTATAAATAAGGGTTGTTTTGATATTAGTATGGCCTAGAAGTTTTTGTATGAGGGTTATATCGGTGCCCGCTTCAAGAAGATGTGTCGCAAAGGAATGACGAAGGGTATGACAGGTTGCTTCCTTATTAATTCCCGACTTCATAAGGGCGCTGTGAAAAATATATTGAGCTGAGCGAACAGACAAATGAGAACCAAGGGGATTTGCAAAGGCATATTCATCCATTGATTTTTGACTTAAAAAATTTTGAAGTCTTTCTCTAAAATGTTCTGAAAAAAGGGTTAGTCGATCTTTTTTACCCTTAGCCATACGAATATTTAACGTTAAATTCTCAAAGTTAATATCTTTGACTTTTAAACGAACTACTTCCGAAACTCTCAATCCTCCAGCATACATAATTGAAATCAGCAACCAGTGTTTTTCATTATGAACGACATTAAGAATAGAATGAATTTCAGTTCTTGTAAGAATGGGGGGCAATAGCTTTTCTTTTTTCCATCCAAAAAACAAGGGTGATAACTGACGTTTATGAATATTCTTGTAATAAAAAACTAGGGCCGATCTGGTAACTATAAGAGAAGATCGGCCCAAATGATCGTTGTCAGTTAGTTTATTAAAATAATCCATGATGTGGGAATCATTTGCCTCATCGATATTAATTTTATACTTATTTTCAAGAAATGTATTGTAACGAAAAAGAACTTTTAAATAAATTCTATACGTTTTATAGCTAAAATTTTTAAGCTTAAAGATTTCTTTCATTTTTCCAAGGTTAGAATTTAATTGAGTTTTTTTTATTTGACTACTGTTATTTTGTATATTGGGTGATGTTTTTATTTGACTAGAATTATCTAGTATCTTGGAAGGTGTTTTTTCATGAATTTGTTGAATTGTTTCATTTTTTCGTCCAGATTTCTCAAGTATAAGAAATATTCGACGAGGGAATTCAGACGATGTAAGGTAGTAATTCTTTAATTCGTCAAATGGTTGTGTTCCTGGTTTAATATTGTATTGAGTAAGAAATTCCTTTATTTCGTGATTACTTACAAATTCGGGGCTTTTACGAAAGTACTTTGCCAACGCTTTTACAATATTTATCGACGGATCAAGAGATTCCTGCATTCTATCTATATTATCTATAAATCATCGTTTTTTTTACACCTCTTCCACAAATCACGCAACTTTTCTTCGCAAAACCCTCCGAACTTACTTCCCTTCCCCCACAAAACACCCAAAATCTCATTCGCATATTTATTGTTAAGCGCAAAAATTTTGTTTGATACTG
>JAOUFY010000008.1 GCA_029857955.1 Spirochaetia bacterium | reverse complement strand
GTCCATTATGTCTTTGGGAAGTTTTGATTCTTCTTTTAAGGGTTTCATGCGACCAATATCAAATTCTTCGACTGTATATAACGCACTATTTTCTTACTAAAAAGTAGCCGCTCCCCGAACTCCCGTCCGAAGGTCAGTAAAAAATGATTGACTGTATACCTCATATGAAAATTTGTTCAATTATCGGATTGAGAATATTAAGACAACTATTAAAAATCCACTAACGGACTATTAACGGAATAAATGAATAAAGGATTGTTAATCTGAATTCAATATTCTTCTTCAAAGATAACCACTTTTAAGAGGAAATTTCGTAAATTAATTAAAGTAGATAAAAAGAGGTAACCATGGCAGAAAAAACACCAGCAAAAAAAGCGGCTCCTAAAAAAACAGCTCCTAAAAAGGCAGCCCCTAAAAAGGCGGCTCCTAAAAAAGCAGCCCCTAAAAAAGCAGCCCCTAAAAAAGCGGCTCCTAAAAAGGCAGCTCCTAAAAAAGCGGCTCCTAAAAAAGCTGTTGCTACAAATGCAAAATCTTCAAACGTATCTAATGCGTTTGAAGGTGTAAGTGCAAACAATGATACATTTAAGCACAGTACAGGAAACGTTAAAAAAAAGTCATTTTTTGAAAGTATTTTAGATAAATTTAAATCTTAATCGTTGAAACCGCTGCCAAACGGTAGCGGATCACGAAAATTCTCATAAAGTTCAATATCAATCGAATATATATGTGATAAAAAACATATATTATAATAAACTGTTATAAATTAAACATACTTTTGGTCAAAAAGATTATTTTAATGTATGTTAACTAAATGCTTATCAAAATAACGATAAAGATTTCACATTAACAAACATTTAATTTCAAGGAGATAAAATGATAAAAAAAGTATTGATTTTAACAGGATCACTTATTGTAATTGGCGGGTTATTATTTTCAAGCTGCCACAGATGGGGACATCATCGCGGAATGTCAAAAGAAAAAATAGTTTGGTTTCAAAAACATCTGGCCTCGAAACTTGATTTAAATTCGGATCAAAAAATTAAACTGGAGCAAATTGCAAACAGATTTATTGATAAAATACCTGAATGGAATCAAAGAAAAATGAAAATTTCAGATGTAATGACAAAAACGTTTGAATCTGATACATTCGATGCGCTCCCATTAAATACTGAATTTGATTCTATGCAAAAACACATGATTGAAATGAAAACAATGAGTATTCAAGCTCTTGCCGATTTTCACGCAATTTTAACACCTGAACAAAGGAAAAAACTTGTAGAAATCATGAAAAAGCATCAAAAACATTATAAAGAAGACTAAATACAAGGCTACGTGGCCTTGGGATTCAAGGCCAGATTTAAATATAATATTTACAAAATCATTCAAATAAATTGTTTGATTTATGATTTTTTATTCTCATTGGCTGGATTTTATCGGAAAGATATTTTCCTTGGTTGCTTATAGTTTGATTTTGATATATTCAGGTATTTCTGATCATATAAAAGAATATTTAATAAATTCGCCTAATCCAAAATTTTTCTTTTTTATATTTATTGGCGTATTTGCCATTCCTGTTTATTTATATTTTCACCGCCCTGTAGTAGATGTATTCATTACAAAATTATACGCCCGATTACAATTTGGAGTAACTGCATCTTGGGATGAATCAAAATTGCTTCGTAATTTATTTTGTTTAAATCGTAAAATGCAATGGCTACCGATGAAGCATGTTTTAAGCTTACCGAAAGAACAGCGTTTAAAAGTACTGCTGGAAGAAGCTGGAAAATAATATTATGATTGATTTTCAAACAAAACCTGGAAAAATTGTTTTTTTTATCATACTAGTGGTAACTATCATTAAGCTTTTATATGATTATTTTTTAAATATTGGGCCAATGTTTTTGGTAACTAAGTGGATGTCTGATACATTTGGTTATTATTCACTTGCCATAGCTTTTGGAATAACATATTTACCGATTGTTTTAATCGAGATGGTGATATTGATTTTAATAGAAAAAATTATAATAAAAATCTTCAATATTAAGGTAATTATTAAAACAAAGCCTTAGATTAAGCAACTTAAGTCATTACTTCTATTATTATGGATTTATTTCAATATATATTTTTTAAAACGTTGTCTAGTGCTTTATCTGTTTAATTTATACATGCTCAAACTTGAAGTGGCCCCGCATTAATTTTAAATATTGTATAGCATGCAAACTTGTTAAGTATAAATCAATGGTTTGTGTAGTATGTTTGGTGTTTTTTTTTGACATTAATCACGTTAGACAGGCTTGCCCAGTAGCGCGTCATTATGAAATAATTGTAAAGACGCGGCATTAGTTTATAAATAAATTGAAAATGTGTGTGAGTTTATTAAATTTACCGCAGGATTAGTATGTGAATCAGGGTAGTCAAAAATTAAATTCTGAAATCTCTCTTGATAAATTTGAATCAACAGATAATAAACGCCCAGTTCTTGATAAAACCCAATTGGTTTCAGAATTACAGGCTGAATCTTTATTACAACCATTAGACCAGGTTTATAGCCCAAGTACGCATTTACATGGCGTATTGTACATTTATCGATATATTTTAAATGCTACACGATCTTTTCTTGGCAATATGCGAGTTCATCTGGCATCGCAGACAGAAATTGCCGCATCGCTTCAAAGTGAAAAGTATAAAATAGGCGATCTTGGCAAAATTCTTGCCTACCTCACAAAGTTTACCCCTCCAAACCCTCCATTTTGCCTTGAATACTATGGGGCAATTTTAATTGATGAACGTTTATTACTTAAACCCGTTTACCTATGCGGCAATGAAAATGTTGAAAAAATCATGGATAGGTCAGATGAGCTCAGCGCCAGGAACATTGTAGAAAAAGCCGCTGTATCACAACCATGGGGAGATCGAATCAGTCATGGTGAATTTTTAACACAGAAAATAAAAGATAATAAAATTCAAGACACTTATTTTCTTGGTTATTTTAAATTTGATGAAGAAGACAAGTCTACAAAATGCCAGGAGGTTTATAAACGACGTATTCTTCCGCTGTTAAAAGGCAGATCAGAAATTTTATATTTTGATATACCCAGGGTATTACAAACAAACGAATCTGTTGATGAACCAATTGTTCTGGTAAATGAAAATCGCGATTTAAAATTCCGATACCAGTTTTTTTCTGCTCAATTGATTGCCGCAGCCAAGAAAATGGTACCAACTGATACCTCCACAAAATCAGAAGCCTTGCATCTACTGCGCAAAGCCTTTGAAGATGTAAAAAAAATAAAAAGCCCTGATACGTTAAAAAACCTTGCAGGAGCTTTATTACAGTCAAAATCTCTGACAAACGCAATTCGGCAAATGGCTCTTGAGATTTTTCTCATGCGTGATAAAGCTGCAGAAATTTTACGAGTTGAGAAAGAAGCCAATGAAGCACAAATTAAAATATATGTTGATCTTTTAACCAAAAGAGTTCAGTCCCGCAAATGGCTGATCTTTATTCCTGCATCATTTTATCCAACCGAGGTTTTTGAAAAGGTTATGTCCTCAAGCACAATTCTTGGAGTAAAAAAAAGCGGCAATGAGCTGGGTTTAACTGAAGATTACTATGCCCTGATTGAAACTTCTCTATTAAATGCATTGTTAAGGACAGGTAATTGGTTTGAAATATCCATCATTGAAGATATCATAAAAACAAGTACTTTTTCTTTAAAAGATTATTTTATCAAACGTTTATACAAACGCAAAAAAAGCATTGTTTTTTTAATGATAAATCCTTTTATTTATCTTTTTAGAATGATCTTCACAAGACATAAACCTTTTATTGAAAATACATTCAATAAAGAAGTAAAAAATCGAGGTAAAAATTTTTTGCAGGGAATGCAGGTATGCCTTGAAACTTCAGGTATCCAAACATCGGTTGGTTCTGATTTATCAGGTAAATTCAAGAAATCGGAACTTACTGAAAAACAAATCCTAACCAAAAGACTACTTGAAATTATGTTCCCGGATCCCTCCCCTTCTGCGCTATGGTTAAATGAGATTGAATACAGAGAAAAACTGTTTAAAGTAGCTCGTGAGATAAAAAATGACCCTCAATTTCCGCAATATATAAATAAAAGTGAAGAAGCCATCATCGCAGACATGGCCCCATTTATTAAAGATGAATTAATAGAAAGTGTTTATGAAGGTGTTCTTCCGACAGGGCTCGATTCACGCGGTAAACGATTTACTCGAAAAATTTATTTTCCTAAAAACATAAAAGACCAGCGACTTGTTTATGAATGTATTCGCCAGGAACTCGAACATGGATCAAATTCTTTTGGTTCAAAAGATACTGTAGAATATTATAGAGCTCGCGCAAAAGTTTTTTCAGAATCAAATATGGAAAAAATTCGTTCGACAGAAAAATTAAAAAGCGAGGCTGAACAAAAAAACAAACAAAAAATCGAACCAGCAGATTCGGATCATAAAGATTCTAAAACCTATATCGAACCGAAAGCTTTAAAAGAAAGTGTAAAAAGTTCCGGATTATTTGGTCTTGTTAAAAAGAAGAAAGGCGGTCAGACAGCCCCTGAAACGCAAAAGCAGTTATTAAATTCACAAAAAATTCAACGTACAGCAAAAACAATTGCCGATGAAATGAAAGAGAAGTATATAACATCTAAAAAATTAACCGGATCCAATCTTTTTCCGATCACGCCTCAAAAAATGGAAGAATTACTGGACATTGATCCAGGTACATTATCCATGTTTTCATCAAGCAATACAAAAGCCTTTACTGAAAATTTTATAGTTTTTAAAGCTGGCAAACAATACTATTATTTTCCAAAAGGTTTTATCAATTCACACCGGGCTAAAGTTGAAAAATTCTACAATGAATTGATTAAACATGAAGAAAGTTTGTCTTTACCAAATGGAGAAATTGTTCATAAGGCTCAAGATATTTTAGATGCGCTAAAACAAAAGAAGTAAAATAAAATTCCAATAATCATTATGAAAAAAGATGAATCAAAAAATACTGTCCGAAAATTTGCAATAGCTTCTTTTTTAAACGATCTTGGCTCAGATATGATTTATCCAATCTGGCCATTGTTTGTAACTGAGGTACTTGGCGCTAACATGACCATACTTGGCTTAATTGATGGTCTTGGTGATACCGTTGTTTCAATTTCACAGGCCATTTCAGGTTATCTTTCAGATCGATTAAAAAAAAGGAAGATTTTCATCTGGCTTGGTTATCTTATGGGCTCATTATCCAGAATCGGTTATGCATTTACCATTGCCTGGCAACCTCTATTTTTCTTTCGTATTCTGGATCGAGGCGGTAAAATTAGAAGTTCTCCTCGAGATGCAGCCATTGCCGATCTTTCAACAACACAAAACATGGGCGCTAATTTTGGTTTTCTTCGCGCCATGGACAATCTTGGTGCAGTTTTTGGTATTTTGGTTTGCATTGCTTTTTATAAATTACTGGGATATAAAATTTTATTTTTAATTGCAGCAATTCCATCCATAATAGCGGCAATGTTGATTTTTGGCTGGGTTAACGAAAACAAGGAATTTCAAAAACATGCGTTTAAAGGCCTGTCTTTTAAACATTTAAATAAAAATTTAATTATTTTATTTCTTTTAAATGGAATTTTTTCACTTGGTTTTTTTAGTTATTCTTTTATATTAATTTATACAAAAAAACTCGGCTTTGATACAGGATGGATACCCATTTTTTACCTGATCTTTACAATTACCGCATCCGCTGTTTCTATGCCATTTGGTAAACTATCTGATGTAATTGGCAGAAAAAAGGTAATGCTAATTTCTTTTCTACTGTGGATTTTCATTTGCTTGCTTTTTATAGTCATCTCATACTTATCCATTTTTAATTTATCAAGCATATTTATTATTTTTGCCTTGTATGGTATTCAAAAAGGCGCTCTTGACCCTGTTCAAAAAACAATGGTATCTGAGCTTGCTCCCATAGAGCTAAGAGCATCTACCCTGGGAGCGTTTCAAATGGTTCAAGGACTGATTGCCTTACCCGCTTCATTTATCGCAGGTACTTTATGGGATACACTAAATCCCCTGGCGCCATTTTATTTTTCAGCCATATTGAGTTTTATCGCCATATTCCTTCTATATTTTATAAAAGAAAACAAGCGAGAAGCAGCATGAAGATAAATCGTTTTCAGCATTTATCCATTGAAATTGAAAATTCATTGGCCACCATTCGATTAAACCGTTTTGCAGACAATTCAATGAACGTTGAAATGTTAAAAGAAATTACTCAAGCACATAATGAAATAGAAATTCAAAATAATGTTAAAGCAGTACTGTTAACTTCGTCCATAGAAGGTTTTTTTTCAAATGGACTGGATTTACATGATCTATTGGCGGCAGACGTAAAAGGTAAAATTGAAATCTTTAAAAATCTTTATATCATGTGCAGCGCCATTTATTCATCTTCAAAAGTTCATGTATCTCTTTTAAACGGACATGCCATGGCCGGCGGAGCTGTTTTAGCAGCGATGTCAGATTTTCGTTTTATTATAAATGGACCATATCGAATTGGTTTTAGCGAATCAAAAATCGGTCTGGGATTACCTGAAGTATTTTTAAACATCATCGAATCTATCATAGGTTCACAAAATTTAAAAAATACCGTGCTCCTTGGTCAGGCATATAAGCCAGCCGAAGCATTAAAAATTGGACTCGTCGACGAAATACTTAATTCTGAAAATGCCGAAGAAAAAGTACAAAAATATATATTAAAAACTCTTCAAATACCAAGACAAAGCTTTCAGGCCATAAAAACAGCAATGCGCACTAAAAACATCCGACTATTTCAAACTCAAATGTCAGCAACACTGGACTGGTTTTCAATGTTTTTTAACGAGACGCTTGACGAAGGTCTTCTGGCAGTTAAAGAAAAACGAAGACCTCATTTTAAATAAATAAATTGCAAAACCTTATTTGCGCTGTTTTATGTTTTGAAAAGTTTGGATATAATCAGGATGATTGGTATTCATCCAGAAATCCCACCAGTTAAAATACAAACCGTAATTACATTGTATAAGCCTGTGATGCATGTTGTGATGAGTGGCCGTATTATTCCATCTGCCAATGGGATGCGTAACAAATCCAGACGGGTAAAGTTCGTACCCAAGATGACCAATAACATTCATGAGAGTCATGATAATTAGAAAAATAACAATCGCATATAAATGAATGGGTAGTATAAATACAATGACGGGTAAAATCAAAGTCTCTAAAATACTCTCATAGGGATGAAAGGCAAATGCTGCCCAGGGCGAGGGATTTGTAGAAAGATGATGCACAAGATGCACTTTTTGATATATATGCTTTAAGTGCATAAACCGGTGAGCCCAGTAAAAAAAAGCATCGTGAATCAATAAAAATGCAGTAATAGAAAATATAAAATACCATAATCGCTTATTAAACGATAGCTCTGAGTTTTGCCATGGTACATTGCCCATACCACCACGGTACCTGTAGTTGCAAAAAAAAACATAGCCGATATGGAATTTAAAAAATCTCGTTTTATGTTTTTACTTTCATTAGATTTATTCTGAATTCTCAGACGTTCAAATTTTTCAGACTTCCATTTCCAAATCCATACATATGCGCTTCCGGCAATAATAACATATCGAGCCATAAATACAATGCAAATATAAATCCAAATAACATACCATGAACTATTTTCAAGAAAACTTTGCATAATTACAGTTTATACAGATGATCAAAAATAAATAATTTAATCTTTTATGACAACACGTGTCGCACCAAAAACAGTATTGATTTCCAATTTTAAATATGCATTGTTTTTATCAATGGCTCCACTGCTGTAATGATTTGCGCCAAAAGCAATGTTACTACCATCAGGTAATTCAATTTGTCCAAAAGCTGCATTACCGTGAATACTCACCGATACGCCCTTTTTTATATAAATTGTGTTATCGCCAAAAATCGTATTAACTTCAATTTTAGAATTTTCACCAGAAATTGGTAACCCCGTTAGATCTGTGATTCCTTTGCTAAATACAACGTTATATTTTCCTCTCGACTCATCTACTTTGATGGTTGCTTCGCCAAAAACAATGTTTTTTGAATCTGATAAAGAAATACGATTTCCAAAAACAATATTTAAACCAAGGGCGATGAAAAAAAGGCCGAAAAATATTCTAAAAACAGGAATATTGATATTTAAAAAAACTCTTACAAGTATAGAAATCCCAATCAATACAAGAAATATTCCCCAGAAAACTCCTGTAAACAAAATATTCATTTTCACACTCTCCTCCTGAATTATGGATAATATTACATCTTCTATTGATTAATATACAGATGATCAAATGAAATGTCGAGATTTTATTCTTAAAACTTTTGTTTGATCAGAAACAACCATTACGTACTTTTGCCCTCGCAGCATTTTATCGGCTGCTGGCAGTTAATAAATATCTTGATGTAAGGCGATATGAAAAATATAGTTAAATATTTATAGAGTTATTCTTTTATATTAAGTTCAAGCTGATCTAAAATACCAACGATCTCATCTGAAATGTTCGATAACTCGTGTAAGCCTTCTTTGGCAATATCCATTTTATTATTTTTTTTATCATCTACAATGGTATGAGTCAATTGGTGAAGTCTTTTATGAACTCTTTCAAGTGTATTGATTTCTCTCATTTCTTTATACTTCTCAAGACCCGTGGAATAAAGCCACTGCCCAAGTTGACAATCCCTTTCAGAAACAAGTTCTTTTTCATCAATCGGGGTGTCGTTTAAGACATATAAACTTAATTTTCTTTTCCACATTTGATGTTTCATTTTTGCAATTGTAAAGTCTAACATATTTTATCCTTGATTATTTTTGTACATTTTATATTTTTAAAATAATAAAACATATGTTTAACTCATGCTGTCAATTTTAAAAAATGACCGGCCGCTGCTTGAAACCAGGTTTTTTAATTTCAGTCAAAGCGGCGAATACGGGATTTACCTCAGGTATAAAGCCTCGTTTATTTTTTTCCACCCTCGCCTGATGATCAAATCTGTTGACGATTCATCTAAAATTAAAAAATTGCCGGTTATGGGAAAAACTCTTTATGAAAAGGTGTACGAACACCACTTGTTAAAATCTCCAAAAGGCGATAATTTTGAAGGTAAAAATATTATATACATTGATCTACACTTAATCCATGAGGTAACATCTGCTCAGGCATTTGAAGGTCTGCGCTTAACAAATCGTAAAGTGAGACATCCTGAATTAACTCACGCGACAATGGATCACAACGTGCCCACAATCAACAGAGATAAGCCTATTAAAGATGAAGTCAGCGCCAATCAAATACGCGCACTTGAAATTAACTGCAAGGAATTTGGCGTTTCACTATATGATTTAAAGTCATACGACCAGGGAGTGATTCATGTGATCGGTCCTGAACTTGGTTTAACTCAACCGGGTAAAACCATAGTATGTGGTGATTCACACACAGCAACTCACGGAGCTTTTGGCGCCCTTGCCTTTGGTATCGGAACAAGTGAAGTCGAGCATGTTCTGGCCACGCAAACGCTGATCCAGCAGCGGGCAAAAACCATGCTGGTTAAATTTAAAGGTAAGCTCCAACCCGGAGTTTACGCAAAAGATATGATTTTAGCCTTGATCGGTAAAATCGGTACCGACGGCGGTACAGGATATGTAATTGAATTTGCCGGTGAAGCTATTGAAACTCTTTCTATGGAAGGCCGTATGACGGTTTGTAACATGGCAATAGAAGCAGGAGCGAGGGCCGGCATGATTGCGCCGGATCAAAAAACATATGATTTTATCAAGGGGAAGCGTCATGCGCCAACTGGTGAAAACTTTCAAAAAGCAGTTCAATGGTGGAACACATTAAAAAGCGATGCCGACGCAAAATTCGACAAAGAAGTCGTCATTGATTGCAATACTCTTGAGCCGCAGGTAACATGGGGAATTTCTCCAGAAATGGTTACTTCGGTAAGCGGTTTTGTGCCGTCTCTGGCAGACGCATCGACAGATACCCAAAAGATAAATTATAAAACTGCAATCGAATACATGGGTTTAAAAGAAAAAATGCCTGTAAAAGATATTCAGCTCGATAAAATATTCATTGGTTCATGTACCAATTCGAGAATTGAAGATTTGAGGGCAGCCGCTTCGGTCATAAAAGGTCGAAAAAAATCTTCAACGGTAAAGCAGGTTCTTGTGGTTCCAGGATCGCACCGTATAAAAGATCAGGCACAAGCAGAAGGTCTTGATAAAATCTTTACAGACGCCGGATTTGAATGGCGTGAACCGGGTTGCTCCATGTGTCTGGCCATGAATGATGATGTATTGAGTCCTGGCGAACGCTGCGCCTCGACTTCAAACAGGAACTTTATCGGCAGACAGGGCAAAGACAGTCGTACATTTTTAGTGTCGCCGGTAATGGCCGCCCTTGCCGCCATTTATGGACATTTCGTTGATGCCCGCGATGAAATGAAGTAACTTATAAAACATTAAAGGAAATTATATGACACCATACAAAATTGTAAAATCAAAAATGGTACCGCTGGACATTCCAAACGTAGATACCGACCAAATCATACCTAAACAATTTTTAAAAAGAATTGAAAGAACAGGTTTTGGCAAATTCCTTTTTTTTGACTGGCGTTTTAAACCAGACGGCAGTGAAAATCCGGATTTTATCGCCAACAAACCAGAATATAAAGGAGCTGAAATTTTGCTGACACGCGATAACTTCGGCTGCGGTTCTTCACGGGAACATGCGCCCTGGGCTTTGCTTGACTATGGTTTTAAAGTGATCATCGCGCCATCTTATGCGGATATATTTTACAACAATTGTTTTCAAAATGGTATTTTGCCAGTAAAATTAAATCATTCTGAAATTGATAAACTGTTTTCAATTGCTTCTTCATCTTCTCCTGTTGTCGAAGTGGATCTGGTCCACCAAAAACTGACTGTCGGCGAAAGCGCATTTGCATTTGAAATTGAAAGCGCCCGAAAAGAAAAACTCGTAAAAGGTCTTGATGACATTTCATGGACCCTTCAATATGAGCCTCAAATTACAGAATATGAAAAGTCTCACGTAATTTATTAAAATTTTAAAGGGGCGTAGCACGCCCCTCGGCAGGTACACGGTACCTGCTCTACCCCACGCAAAATAATCGAGCAATGGATACTATTCAACCATTTCTTCCTTATTTTTTCGAAGCATAACTGTACCTTCTTTTTCAAGTTTATCGATAACATCCATGATGATTCGTCGATTTTGTTCGATTTCTTTTAAAGGTACCTTGTCGATGTATTTCATTTCGGTCATGATATCCGATGCCCGATTCATGGAAATTGAACTGAAGATATGTTTAATGATGTTTTGACCGGCTCCTTTTAGAGCATTAGCCCAAATTTTATGATCCGGTACAAGATCAAAAACTTTACGCAATTCTCGAGTGGTCAACTGCAAAATATCTTCAAAAACTCTCAGTTTATCTCTGATTCGCAAACTCATTTCAGGATCATCCGCTTCGAGGTTTTCAAGAATTTTATCTTCAAGCGAACGATCCATGTGGTTTAAAATTTCAATTAGCCGGTTTTCACCTTCAACGACATTTAAATCTGTTCTATCCATTCCCTTTAATTTCTTGATAATGGTTTCATAGGCCGCACGTACAATTTCAGGCATTACACGGTTCATGGCGGCGATCTTACGCGCAACCGAGACGCGATAATCAGAATTTAAATGAGAAAGTACTTTAGCGGCATAGGATGAACTTATGGTAGCTAAAATAAACGCTGTAGTCTGGGCTAATTCGCCGCCAAGAACAAGGGCTGCATTTTCTGGAGGAAAATTTTCAATTTCTGTATAATCCACCTTGTCAATATTTTTCCTGACCTGGTGGATATGTTTTTCGGCCCTTTCACGTCCGAGTGTTTTTTCCAGAAATTTTTCAGCTTGTGAAATTCCGCCATAATCGCCTGTACCAAGTCTATCCAGATTTTTTTTAAAATCTCTCAAAATAAGGACTTTTTCATCGTCTTTAAGACTTTTCATCTTTATCATTTCTGCGACAACTTTTTCAACAGAATCACTGTCAAGATGCTTCAATATTTCAATGGCGTTTTCTTCGCCGACGGCTAAAATCATTTTAGCCGCTTTTTTTATATTTTCAGTTTTTAAAGCGGATGGTTTATCTTCAGTTTTTGATTTTGTTTCCGATTTGGTTAAAGAAGCGTTACGAACTTCAGAGGCCGTTATTTTGGAAGATTTTTTGGGGGTATTTTTTTTATTATCCTGAGGTGTCTTTTTTTTCATTTACGCTGCCAAAACTTTTGTTAAAATAAGTTTATTTACATTTGCAATTCTGAAATGTTCGACTTTGTTCATGACCGACTTTATCAAGTGAACTCCAAATCCGCCTTTTTTCATCCCTGATAAATTTTTCCTTATATCGGGCAACGGTGTTGCGTCAAAATCAAATTCTCGTCCGGTGTCCATTATAGTTATAATTATTTTTTCAGCATCACCTTTAATTAACAATTGAATAAAATCTTCAGATTTAACATTATCATATCCATGAATGATGATATTGGTAATGGCCTCGTCGATTGCAAGCATAATATCCATCATATCCATATATGTAATATTAGACGTAGAAAGCATTTTTTCTACAGAATGCTTGGTTTCAGTAAACTCAATCAGTATTGGAGAAAACTTTACTTGATATTCCATACCTATACTTTAACCGCATTCATCTTTAACAATAGTAAAGTAAAATCATCAAACTGCGGTTCATTACCGGCAAATTTTGTAATTTCACGAAATATTTCTTCGGTCATTTTTTGTACATTTAAATGACATAACTTCTTTATTAGCGCTTTAAAGCGGTCAATTCCAAATTCTTCTTTCTTTTCATTGATAGCTTCAACAATTCCGTCTGTATACAAAACAACAAGGTCATTTTCTTCATATTGAATTGAATTTTCACTAAATGGACCATGAGATTTTGCACTTGAAACGCCAAGAGGTCTACCTTTGGCTACCAGAAAAATAAATTCATCACTATTTTGTCTGTAAATAAATTGCTCATTGTGCCCTGCTGATGCAAAATTCAATATGTTTTTTGTACTATCCATATGCAAATAAAAAAGAGTTACAAACATTCCTGAATGACTGTTTTTATAGACAAGTTCATTGGCACGATGTAATAAATCACCAGGTTTTCGATAATCTTGCAATAGCGTTTTAATGATTGAACTTGTTATTGCCATAAAAAGCGCGGCAGGCAAACTTTTACCGGATACATCTGCGATGAGAAAGGCAAAATCCCCATCAGAAAAAGCCTCAAAATCATAAAAGTCCCCGCCCATGACTTTTGCCGGTTTTGCAATAAAACCAAGATCAAAAAGAGGGCTGATGACAGGTTTGGTTGGTAAAATAGACTGCTGAATTGAAGACGTAATTTCAAGCTCTCTTTCAAAAGATTTTTTTTCAATCATTTCATCGAGAAGACGAAAATTTTCGATAGCCTTGGTTATTTGACCGGCAATCGTAGAGACCAATTGAACATCATCAATATTAATTGAATCGCTAAATTTTTTATCAGAAATACTTAATACGCCATATTTAGATATATCCGAAGCCAGCGGATAAACGATACATGTTTTAGAAAAATATCTATCACTTTTTTGGTATTGAGAAAAGGGATACTTCACAAGATCTTCAGTTTGAATAACCCTGTTTTCTTTAAAGGCTATACCGGCAATTGTATCATCCAGGTTTGAATGAACATCTTCACTTTCTTCAACGCTAAAACCAACATAAGATATCAATTCCAGCTTATTAATTTTTTCTCGGTATATCATAATGGAAGCCTTGTTGACTTCCAATACTTCCGAAATAATTTTAATTAGTGCATCAAACAATTCTTTTTCGTTGATATTTGATATGAGAACTTTCGATACTTCATGTAGACTGGACAATTCATGAACTTTTTTACTTAATTCAAGGTTTGTTTTTTGTAACGACTGAATTA
Organism: Spirochaetia bacterium; assembly: GCA_029857955.1. Classification (GTDB taxonomy): domain Bacteria; phylum Spirochaetota; class Leptospiria; order Turneriellales; family JAOUFE01; genus JAOUFE01. The sequence continues at coordinate 44,498 of JAOUFY010000008.1, read as the reverse complement.
ATTCACGATTATGAATGGCGATTGCTGCCTGTTCTGAAAAGGTGATAAACAGTTCCAGGTCGTCACCGGAGAATTCCTTGCGTCCAACGGAATTTATTACCTCCAGTACTCCGATTATTTTATCTCTAACCATGAGAGGGCATGCAATCAGGTTTCTGGTAATAAAAGCTGCCTTCTCATCAACTTTTTTAAACAATCTTGGATCACTTTGGGCATCATTTACAATCATGGGCTGCCTTGATTGAGCAACAATTCCTGCAATGCCCGTACCAAGGGGAATTCTAACCTGTTTGACTTCTTCTTCTTTTTCGCCTGAAACAATATTAAAATACAATTCATTTGATTTTTCATCGATCAATAAAAGGCTGCAACCTTCAGATTTAATTACCAGCTTAGCAGATTCCATAATGGATTCCAGAAGAGCATCAATATCCAGAGTTGAATTAATCAACTTTGAAACACGAATGATTTCTCCAATGAGTTGTTTTGCTTCAATATTCTCCCTGATTAATTCCATTTTTTCAGTAAGAATTTGCAGACTTTTAGAAAACCGGAGAATCAAATGTTCATTGTTTTTATCTTCAAATGAAATTTTCCATAAACGAAGAAAATAATTTACGAGCGTATCAATTAAATTTTTGTCATCGCTGCTGAAATCATTAGCATATAACTTACTTTTAACCAATAATACGCCAATAACAGTCTCTTGATCATGAAATCTTAAAGGGCAAACTATATAGGAGTTATCTACTACAAATTCGTCAGTATTTGATGCTGAAACTGCCTCACCAGGTGAAAAAATCATACTATGGTTTTTTTTCATGGTTTTGGCTATTAAAATTCTTTCCGTTTTATTTAATGGAATCTTGTTAAATCCAATAATGTATTGTTTTTGAAGTTTGTCCAGAACTACAAATCTAGCGTCTTTAGCCTTGCTTAAATTTGAAGCTGTTTTTAATATATAATTTATTGATCTTAATGTATCAGGATTTATTTTTAAATATTCTAAACCTGAGTCATCAAGTTTCTTTTCGATATTTTCCAGAATAGATTCCATTTTTACTTTCTTTAAATTCTTAAAAGAAATCTCACATCAACTCTTGCTTTACAACTTTATCGGCCATTTCAGTAATAATCTAAAAGTTAGGCAATTTGTAAATGAGAAATCATACCTTGAAGCTTAAGGCTCCATAACTTGCCACTTAAATTATTAATCAACAACTATGACTAATTTAATAAAGCACTTACCTATCGTATAGCTTGTTTTAGTAATGCATAATTTTATCGATATAAAGTTAAATCAATCAAGTATAAGGCAGATCACTATTCTATTTGACAAGTCATTCGTTATGTGCATTATGTCTCTTTATTATCTTGACATTGTTTTATTTATAATTAAATGATTTATTTGTTTAACTTATAAAAAGGATTTGCATGAAAGAACCGGATAGACCCTATGAGTCATTCCTTGATATTAGAAATATCATTCCATGGATTACGGTTATATTTTTTCTCGGTTTTTTGGTATTAGCAATCGTAACTTATAGATCATTTGTAATTTCATTGTTTATATCTGCCATTTTTTACATACTATTCTTAAAGCCTTTTCATTATATATCCAATAAACTTGGTAATCGAAAAACACTGGCAAGTATTTTAGCAATTATTTTAACTATTTTAATCATCATCATTCCTGTTATTTTCATAGTTATCAATTTAATCGAAGAGCTCACCATTGCTATATCGATTATAAAAAAATATTTAAATCACTTTGACCCTGAGACACTTAAAAATAATGAAATTATCGCGAAAATTATCGAAACCTTTGGCATTACAAATACGGAATTAAAAGAAATTCAAGTTGCCATTGTTAAATCGGCACAGGAAACAGGAATTTCATTTTTAAAAGACCTGAGATTTCTCTTCTCAGATTTTATGAGATTTATTATGAATTTTATAATCTCAATATTTCTTTTATTCTTGTTTTTTAGAAAAGGTGATGAGATTGCTATGATGCTGTACGATAATTTTCCTTTTCCAGAAGGATTAAAAAGTCAAATCGTTTCCAGAATGGTTTCTGTGTTTAATGCCGTTGTTAAGGGAAATATATTAATAGCCTTCGCACAAGGACTGATCATTGGATTATTATTCTGGATATTTAATTTGTCTACACCCATTCTTTATGGTGTATTAGGTACATTCTTTGGTTTAATACCTGTTATTGGAACAAATATACTTTGGATGCCGGCTGCCCTATACTTATATTCCAATGGGAATACGACAGAGGCTTTCATTTTTGGCTCAATTGCTTTTTCTGCATATCTTTTACTGGAAAATCTTGCAAAACCTCTGCTAATGGATAAAGAATTAAAACTTCACCCTTTATTGTTATTATTATCGCTGCTTGGCGGATTAACAGAATTTGGAATAAAGGGATTGATCATAGGTCCGTTTTCAATCACTATTTTTTTAACTCTATGGCAATTGATAAAAGTCTGGAACATTAACCATGGAAATATTAAGGAATAAAATATTTCATCTTTCAACAGGAGTATTGCTTATTCTACTCTCAACTGTTACTTATTTCTACATTAACAAATCAGACTGGAGTATATCTGTAAAAGGTATAGAATCCATAACACAAAACGAAATCATCAGCTATGTTCGATTTTATTTAAAGGAAAATCCAGACAAGATTTCTTCATCAGAAATAAAAAAAATTCTTGAGTTTCATCCGAGAATTCAATCAGCAGAAGTCAAGATACACTTAAAAAGTATCAATATTTCCATCATTGAAAAACATACTGCCTTCCTTTTACATAATGATCACTTTATCAGCGAAATAACCTCAAATGGCCAGATATTACAAGAAATGATTGTAGAAAAAAATCATCTTTCAGAGAATTTACCTATTTTCTATTTGACTGCAGAAAAAGATAATGAAATGTCGACGATAAAAAGTGACATAATACGTTTATGGGAAGCTACTAAAAATTCTCATGCATTTATCTGGGAAAGATTAAGTGAAATCGTATTAAAAAGGGATGATATGGAGAATCCTGAGATTGATTTTTTCCATTCATACTTGCCGGTTAAAATAACCATGTATAATAAATTTGATGTATACGAATTCCGTAAACTATGGGCAATACTATATCTTATGGAGACTGAAAATTACTCAAAAAAAGCAACCATTCGCATTTATCAGGACCATGGGGTTATTGAATAATTTATGAATGAAGAAAGTAAAATTATATCAGCGCTTGATCTTGGTTCTTCCAAAACAACAGTCCTTGTTGCACAACTGGATTCATCTGGAAATATTGATCTAATTGGAGTTGGTGTTGCTCCTTCCAGTGGAATCAAAGCTGGCGGAATTACCAATATTGAAACTACTGTTAAAAGTATCAAAACTGCCATTGAAGAAGCCGAAATTATGTCAGGCATTGAAATTAACAGCGTTGTAACCAATGTAACTGGAAAACATGTCCATGGAGACAATTCAATTGGAGTCATTGCCATCACCAATAAAGACCGAATTATAAATAAATCCGATATTTTTAGAGTAGTCGAAGCGGCACAATCTATACGTATACCGGCAGATCAGGAAATACTTCATGTACTTTCGAAGTTTTTTCGAGTAGATGACCAGGGAGGAATAAAAGACCCAACCGGTATGCTTGGTGTAAGGCTCGAAGCTGATGTACATATCGTCACCGGCAGTTCGACGTATATGCAAAACATGGACAAGGCTATACATGAATCAGGGCTTGGTGTTTCCGATAGAATATTGAGCGCTCTTGCCAGCAGTTATTCGGAACTATCCGAAGGAGAAAAAGAGCTGGGTGTTGCCGTTGTTGACATTGGTGCAGGAATCATTGATATCATCATTTATATCGACGGCGGCGTAACCTATACATCCACGATTGGAATTGGCAGTCAACATATGACTCAAGATATAAGCATCGGTTTAAAAACACCAATGGAATCTGCTGAAATCCTTAAAAAAAGATATGGAACGGTACTTTCATCCATGGTTGATAAAGACGAGTCCATTGAAGTACCTTCAGTCGGTGACCGATCACCGAGAATGACATCACGAAAACACCTTGCTGAAATCATGGAAGCACGGATGAGAGAATTACTTGAGTTAATTGACAATGAAATATCGAGATCCGGACAAAAAAACCGACTTGCTGGAGGAATCATTCTTACCGGCGGAGGATCTCTTGTGGATGGAATGACAACACTTGCTGAAGAGGTTATAAATCTGGGGGCAGCCATTGGGCATCCCAAAGGTTTTTCTGGAATTGTTGAAAAAATTTCCAGTCCTATTTTTTCAACTGCGACGGGCTTGATATTGTATGCTGCTCAATACACTGATTTTAAAGCAGGGAACAAAAGAAGCAAAGGTTTTTTAGATAAAATGAAAAACTGGATTCAAGATAACTTATAGAAATAAATATATGATTAGATGTTTAAAGGATAGTAAAGACAATTGTTAAATAAAAAAACAGTTATTTGTTTTATATCTTTTACTTTAGAGAATAGGAGTAGCGTATGTTAGCATTTGAAGATTCGGAAAAATCACCGGCTATAATTAAAGTAGTGGGTGTCGGCGGCGCAGGCATGAACGCTGTTGAAAGAATGGTGAATTTAAAATTAAAAGGCGTAGAACTTATCTGTATGAACACTGATGAGCAGGTTTTAAATAAAAGCTCTGCACATATCAAAGTTCATCTCGGGAGTAAAATAACCAGAGGAATGGGAGCCGGCGCTAACCCTGAAGTTGGTAATCAGGCCGCTATTGAAGATCGAGATAAAATTCTTAATGTTTTAAAGGGCGCAGATATGGTATTTATCACAGCAGGAATGGGCGGCGGAACCGGTACTGGCGCATCCCCTGTTGTTGCCGAAGTCGCCCGTGAATTAAAAGCCCTAACTGTTGGCGTTATCTCATTACCATTTAAAGCTGAAGGCGGGCACAAAATGCAGGTTGCCAGAAAGGGTCAATCGGCATTACGTGAAAAAGTCGATACATTGATCACCATACCCAATGACGCTATTTTTAAAGTAATCGACAAAACAACCCCGATTAACCTTGCCTTTAAAGCTATCGATGACGTTCTTGCGAAATCAGTGATTGGAATAAGCGATATCATCAATTCAACCGGACATGTAAACGTTGACTTCGCAGATGTAAGAACAGTAATGAGTCAAAATGGCGATGCAGTTATCGGCACCGGCGAAGGTCATGGCGAAAATAGGGTTTCTGATGCGCTGCAACATGCCATTCACCATCCCTTACTTGAAGGACGCAGCATTGATGGCGCAAAAGCTGTATTGATCAATGTTGTCGGCGGAAGCGATTTAAGTATGCATGAATTTAACGAAATCCAGGAAACCATTCACAACGTAGTATCTGAAAATGCTCAAATCATCGTTGGTTTTACTGAAGATGACTCAAAAGAAGATCAGGTCAGCATCACAGTAATTGCAACAGGATTTCAAAAAGAACAGAAAAATTTTGACTCTAATGTGCAAAAATTATCAAGAAATGGCTATTATGATAATAGAATGGACAGCTCATCTGCAGGCGTATCAAGAGAAACTATTAGAAACATAGATCAGAAGAAAACTGCAGTAGATCATGCAGGATTTCCTTTTAAAGATGAACATCCCAGACAACAGGGGCTTAATTTTCCAAATCTGGAATCTGATCTTGAAAATTTAAACATTCCAGCTTATTTACGAAAAAATAAATGAAACTGGGATTGAATTTTTTTAAATAGAAATCGCTTAAAATTTATTTCAGAGCCTTGAGTCCATTCATGAGGTTATCATGTTTTCACTTTCGGCTTTTATTGGATTTCTTGTTGTATTGTTATCAATTCAGGGTTATTATTTTTTTTGTACAATAGTCATTTCTGTATTTTTATATCTAGCTTTATTAGAATTTAAAAACAGAAAATCCAGTATCTATGACATCACCGCATATCTTATTATAGGTATATTATGCGGTACCATGTTTGGTATTTATACCGACCATAAATACAATCGAGCAACATTTCAAGAGTCTGACGACGAACTAGATGGTATCATCACCGGTATCAATCAAAACACAATAACCATTGAAATTAAAAATCAAAATCACCAAATAAACAAAATAAAATTAGCAAGAAATATCGATGCAAGTTTAGATCCATTTCTTTTTGACAGAATTTATTTTTCATGCAGTTTGTGGCGTAAAAATAATATAACTGGAATTTACTCATTACTTGAAAAATTACAGGGGATACAATATACCTGTAAAAAAGGTAAAATATACTATATTAAAGAAAATTTTATTTCATTTAATAATTTTAGAAGAGAGATAAGGAGTCATGTTAGAAATTCTTTGGACATCCTTGCTAAAACTTCATTTGCAAGAGGTTTTATACTTAATGATACAAGTAACATTCACCCTGTAGAATTAAATCTCTTTAGAAAAATGGGTATAGCGCATCTTTTTTCAGCCTCTGGATTACATATGGGTCTTTTATACACCACCTGTTTTTTACCTTTTTCTTATTTCGGCTATAAAAAATTAGGACTGTCAACTGCACTTGTTATATGTTTTTTATATCTCTGTGTTCTTGATTTTAGCATTCCCCTTTTGCGATCATATATTTTTTTAAGTTTATATGTTTTTTTAAAATTATTAAAACGAAAAACCCAAGGGAAATACATTCTTTATTTTTCTATTATTGTCCTGGAACTGATCTTTCCTCTAAGTTGTTTTTCTCCATCATTTATTTTATCATTTCTTATTACCATGATGATTTTAATGTATTATCCACAATTAAATAAAATTATACTCCTAAAAAACAAATATATTAAAGAACATCTTGCCTTAACGATTTCAGCATCCCTTGGCTCTTGTTTTTTATCGGTTTTACTTTTTAAATATTATCACCCTCTTTCCATTTTATACAATTTAATCCTCGTACCATTTTCGGGAATATACCTTGCATCAATATTTCTATATTTAATTTTTCCTTTTTTTAAATATATAATCATTTCAGGCGATTACATATTTAGACAGGCATGCTGGTTTCATTATTTAATGGTAGAAAAACATACACCTGAAAATCATATTTTGTTTACAAAGCTATGGCTGTTTACATTTTTTTGCTTAACCATTTATTTTATATATTACTCATACAAACAAAAATACTGGTTTTTAAGAAAATATTATGTAAACTCCTACATTGCACTTTCTTTTATTTTTTTATCAAATCCAGTTTTTATTAAAATACCATATTCATCAACCATGGCTTTTCCATATGGAGTCATTCAGTATAAAGATCATAGTTATTACATAACAGGAAATATTTCTGAATTTTATAAAAGTAACCTAAAATATGTATTTTTAGAAATGAATTTTCCATTTCGAGAAATATATGCGTCAGATAATTTCGTGGACATTTTGTATGAACATAAAATTCATGAGAAATATAAGATTAAAACATTATACAATGAGAAAACTACATTAAATAATGAAAACACAAAAAGCTCAATTATTTTTTTAAATGGCGAATGTTACTTTTTTTTATCTTCTAAAAAGTCATACTTCATGCTAAAAAAACAAAGCAGATATTTAAATGATTGCAATAATATAAACCTTGTTCATTCAAAAAATTTTCAACCCGACAAAGGATTCATTAAAAAATTCTTTTCACTGTTTGCCCCCTCTACGAATGTACATTACATGCATTATTTTAAATGGGAAACTGTTCCTGAAATCAGTAAATCAAGGTTTAAATATGATTAAATTCAAACAAAATATAAAATCATGGAATAAACTTTTATCCATAAAATTAATTTACAATAAATCAAGTCGCAAAATTTTTCCCTTGTTTGTTGTTCTTTATTTATTTTTCTCGAATGTTATTTCTTTAATGGCAAATGACATTTCACTTCCGTCATATCCTGTTGATCCAGGTTTTCCGCAGGTGGAACAAAGCCAAAACAATAAATCAACTGAAGTAAAAAATCAAATTCCTCCTTCAACGATGAAAGTTGAAATCATCGCAATTCTTGGAACTTCCGACGAAGTTCGCGGCTTTATCATTCTTCCTGAAAAAATATCATTTAAACATTATAAGAATGGACTGGTTTATGATAAAAATATCAGCCCTGACGAATTGCAATCTATCAGTATTTTGGAATATTTAAAACAAGATAATAACCAGGATAATTCAAAAGAAGGTACTAAAAAACCAAAAATGATATTTTATCAATTTGAACCCTCAACCGTTGAAATTAAATTAAAGGATAACAGCACCTACCGTATTCAAAAGATATTTTCGTTTCTAAAAAGTTTTAACATCGATACAAACAATGGTCGAACAAGGTTATACACCATTTTTGGAGACTCTTACGAGAAACAAAAAGGGTGGCGAGACTCTGAAAGTAAAGATCCAGATTTTCATAAAACACATTCCCACCCTGCTTCAGTTAAAAAAATTATTTTTTTGCGAATCGAAAAAGAACCATAAATTTATTTTATGTCAATATTTTATTTATAGTATTCTAAATGATAAAATATTTATGATCAGTTATTTTGCAAAATATTGATGTATAATTATAAATTGTTTTGTTTCAAATATATTTTTGTCTGACATATCCAGCTTACCCACCAATTGCGGGCAGGCTTGATATTTTGAATCTTGCTGAGTCCGTCAATAAAACAAATTAAAACCAGGTTTGGTATTATTCCTTACTGCTAAAAAGTCTCACCGCAAAGGAGCGAGTGGAGCAAAGTAAAGAAATAAAGGGATTTTTCTTATCATTTTCTTTAATTCCTTTGCGTTCTTTGCGTCTTCGCGGTTCAAATTTTGACTTATTAGACAACCCTTACCCCGACGTTTTTCATTAAATTTTAAATTAATGCGGCAACCACTTCACACTAGAATTAGAAAAAAATTAAAAGACATAGTACTACTGAAAGGAAAACTCAAAATCTGGGTTTTCCTTAAAATTAATCATGAATAATTTTTATTTTTCACTATTGTTTACATTAAGCTATCAGAAAATTTTGTTTAGACTTTTTCTAACAATAACTCCGTTTTATTATTGGTTAAAAAGATTCGTTAAGAGTATGTTCGACTTAACTGTTGGTAAATTTTCTCTGCTAGTCCAAATTCTGTATTATTAGAAAGCTTTCGTACCCTTTCGGAAAGAAGCATGTCGTCAAATAAATCTTCTGCATATCCGCCGTGAAACATCGGGTTTTTAGGTACATTTTTTTTCATTTCAATAAACATTTTTTCAACGAAAAATGATTCAAATTCCTTCGATGCTTCATAAAGTTTACGTTTTTCAGGCGATGCGCTCGTTTCTGATAAAATATCCTTACGCTTCATTCCTCTGTCTAAAATATCGGAACTGACTTTATTTCTGTAATTTTCAGGAATAGCTTTATGAATACTTTCATTTAATTCTTCAAGAAAATTTGAAGTAGTTTTACTTTTTAAATCGGCTTTATCTTTTAATTTTTCATAATTTAAAATTGTATTTGTATTTAGGGAATCTTTTCCATTGTATAATAAAGGGTCCATGGTATTTAAATTCATAATTTTTCCTCGCTATAACAATTGGTATAGTTTCAATTAAAGTATTATCAACTCGCCCTGCAATGCACCCGCTGCATGAATGCTCTTAATGATATCCATTATATCTTCGGCGCTTACGCCAAGACTGTTTAGTCCTTTTACTAACTCTTCAACGGTAGTGCTGCCCTCAATTACGCCATTTGAAGCTGTTTTAGCCTTTTCCCCTGATTTACCCTGTACCTTGAGTAATATCCCGTTTTTAGTTACGCCTACAGTTGATATTTTTACATCATTTCCCATTACAATGGTAGCGCTTTGCGGATCTATAACCACCTTATTGCCGCCTGTAACTTCTACAGGTTGTTGTAAAGCAGTAGAAAGAAATTCAAGCGGCTTTACATTTTCAGGTATAGTCAATTCTAGTATCGCATCATTTGTTACCGTTACAGAGCCGGGATATTTTTTTTCAATGCTCTGTTGAACTGCATGAAGATTAGAAATATCAAACCGCTTTAGCGCCAGGCGGATTTTACCATTATCAAGAAACATGGGTTGATTTACGCTTTTTTCTATTGTTGCTCCACCTGGCTCAAATAATGTAGTGATTTTATCCGAACTGGATCGCTGGTTTTGAGAAAAATTTTTTTCAATATGAACCTGTGCAATTGCATAAACGGTACCGTCCTGCCCCATAAGCGGAGTCTGAAGCAAATAACCGCCTGCCAAAGACTTTGCATCGCCGATAGAAGAAATCCATACATCGATTTTATCGCCTGATTTTGTAACTGCCGGCATATTTGCCATGACCATCACCGCAGCTGTATTTTTGTTAACCAGTTTATCCATGTCAGTTGTAATACCTGAATATTTTAAAATGTTTTCAAGAGATTCTTTCGCAAGAAGACTTTTTGTGTCTCCGGTTTGTGGTAAGCCAACAACCAGCCCGTAACCAAGTAAATAATTTTCTCTTTGTGAAGAAATTTTAACCACGTCTTTTATAGCGACCGTAACTGGTTCAATACTAAAATTATGCAGTAATACAAAAATTAAAATAATGTTTCTTTTCATTTTAATACTCCCAGTATTTCTTTCATGTATTCAACAACATATTTTCGTATCTGCTCTTTGCTGAAATTAGATTCAGCGTCTTCTTTAAGTTCATTTTTTGTGTCTTGTTCTTTGGTATCATTACCATTATAGGTTTCATCTTTTGCTGGCAGAGGCTGACTGATTACGGTTAAATTTAAACCGGCAATTTCGTCTGATTTAACGGTTCCGTTAATGATTGATTTTTCATTGATTAAACCAGTACATATAACACGGGTGATTTTTCCATCTATATTGATGGTCTTGTCTGCATTAATTTTATATAAACCGCCCGCTTGTTTGTTTATAATGGCGCTGATATTGAATTTATATTTTTCTACTACATTTTGACGTTCTTTGTTTTGTCTTTGGCTATTTCTACTTTGCTGGGATTCTTTTAAAAAATCCAGATTTTTTTTATCCGGTTCGAGTTTTAAATTAACCTCTATTTTTCGATTCCATTCGCCATTGATGGTTATTGAAAAATTATTATTAACGTTGATTATAACAATATCTCCATCATTGTAATTGTTGACATAAGGATTTCTTCCGTCATAAAGACTTACCTGTGAATACTCATTTGCAGTTAATAAAACAAATAATAATATAGGTATAATTTTTTTCATAATAATTTTTCTGCTTCAGAATTTGGTTTTGTAAAGTTTGCCTTGTTTCTGGATATAATTTCTCCAAATAATATTTTGTTTTTAGAGGTTCGAAATTTAATCGTTTCTCCGATACTTCCTGATTCACAGGCGCGTACACTGGTTTGTATCAAAATATTTTTTCCATTATACTCTAAAGTTAACAAATCTCCGTTTTTAACATCAATTTTTTTAATTACATCAGAAGGCATAATTAAAGAGCCTTTTTCAATTTTTAAAAGTGTTGTATAACCTAACGGCATTTCTAAAAATACGGAATCAACGGGATGATCAAGCCACATTGATTTTTTCTGAATATTTTGCGATGTTAAACGTTCACCATATTTCAAATCTGCTGTAGACTCGATCAAGGTATAATTTTTTAAAAGTGTATATATAACTTTTATGGACTTTTCGCCTGAAGCCAAACTGTACACAAAAAAGGCGACCTTTTCTCCGGGTGATTTTTGACTGTCTAATTTAATTTTATACTTGAATGATTCAGGAAGATTTACTGGATTTTTAACGACTACTTTATAATCATGACTTAGTGCCCCGGAATATGCAGATTGTATTACATTTTGAATTTCTTCAATTGAATATTCTTTAGAGGGTATGATCAATTGTACTTCTGTTCCACGAATTGATTCCGGATAGTAATTTTTCTTCGATAAAAAAGATCGAATATCGTCACTCGTCCAGCGAGTATTTTGTAAAGGATTTTCAGCAATTACGCTTTCTTGAATTTCGATTTTTTGTTGTCTGGTAAGATCTGTACCATAGATATTTCCCATATCGCCGGCTTTTATCTCTGCCTCTGAAATAAATATTTTTTTCTTTAAAAAATAATGCCAGGAAAACAGCACATCCCCACTTAAGAAAATTAAAAGATGTGCTGTTATAAAAAATAATAATTTTTTATTTAAAAAATTCATTACCTCTTCAATTGAATTGCGGTACCCAGCATTGAATCGCTGGTTTGAATGGCTTTTGAATTTGCCTCATAAGCGCGCTGTGCAACAATCATGCTGACCATTTCATCTGCCAAGTTAACATTACTCATTTCTAAAAAGCCCTGTAAAACTGCTCCAAATCCATTTAAAGTTGGCGTACCTGGCATTTCATTTCCAGATGCAGGACTCTCTTGAAATAAATTTTTCCCAATTGCTTTTAAACCGGCCGGATTTACAAACTTATACAATTCAACCTGACCTATCACTGTTGAAGTTGTTTCATTGGCAAGTGTAATTCGAACCTCCCCCTGCTCAGATATCTGTAAAGAGTTTTGTTGTGCATCTTCAGGTAGGATAATTGGCGGTTGAAGTAAATAACCGTCACTGGTTACAATTTGTCGGTTACTATCAATCTTGAAAGAACCATCTCTTGTATAAGAAAAAGTTCCATCTGGCATTTGTATTTTAAAAAACCCTACTTCATTTGCGACAGCCATATCAAAACCATGTTTCGTTTGCTGAAGAGAACCCATATCAAAAATCTTTTGAGTTGCCGCAGCTCGAACCCCATGACCGACATTTACTCCGGTTGGAATCTCAGAAACAGATGTAGCAGGAGTACCTGCGAGAATCTGGTGTTGATATACCAAATCTTCGAAGTCTACCCTGTTTTTTTTAAACCCTGTTGTATTTACGTTTGCAAGGTTGTTTGATATTGTATCGATATGAAACTGTTGAGAAATCATACCGGTTGCAGAAGTCCATAATGATCTTACCATACTAGATATATCGACCAATTTAAAAATAATTTCAACAATATTCTATTTATATGACTTTAATTCACGCATTGCATCTCGGCTTAAATCTTTATCTTTTATAGACTGTCGTTTATCATGAAGTTTTTTACCACGACACAATCCCAGTAAAATCTTGACTGTTCGATTTTCTTTAAAATAAATTTTCAAGGGAATGAGGGCCCAGCCCTTTTCTGCTAATTTACTTTTTAATCGGCTAATTTCATTTTTATGAAGCAGTAACTTGCGACTTCTTACCGGTTCATGGTTAAAGTGATGTCCATGCAAATAAGGTTCAACCCTCATATTAATTAAAAATACTTCATTTCCTTTAATCACACCATATGAATCTACGATGGAAGCCTTTTTAAGACGCATAGATTTCACTTCACTGCCCGTTAATACAATACCAGCTTCAAATTCTTCAATAATCTCGTATTCAAATCTAGCTTTTGAATTTTTTGCAACTTCCATTTCAATTTTAAATTTCTGATGTAATATGTACAGACAAGCATTTTACTTGTCATTTATATTGAGTTTTAAATTTGCCTTTAGATTATAAAATACAGGAATATATCAATTTGGCATCTCATTTTGTAAATTCATTAGACTTCTATATGGCATGTTGCTTTTTAAAAAAATTGTTGTCCTGAACTCATCAATTTATTAATCATCTCTATAAATATGTACATTACTTATAAATTATTATTTTAGGACGAAAATAAAATATGTCAACAACAGATACAAACAGTCCGTATAGAAGCTTTATCGCCATTCAGGTATCTGATGATCGCATGAAAGCTTATTTAAACTTTTTAATTCCGTCAAAAGCAAACATCACGGCCGGCGATGTTATGGATTTATTAAACATGGAAGGTATAAAATACGGCGTTGATCAGGCTGCCATTGAGCGCGCTGTTTTAGCCTACAAAGAAAACCCGGCTGAAAACCTAAACAAAAATACTCTGGTTTCAAAGGGTTTACCTGTATTTGAAGGAAAAGATGGTTACATTGAATATTACATCAATGAGCAGCCTCCTGTCAGCATAGATGAGCATGGAAAAGCTGATTTTAGAAATATCGAAAAATATAAAACTGTAGAAAAAGGAAAAGTCATTGCGCGTGTTTTTCGAATGATTCCCGGCAAAGATGGCTATAATGTATACGGTGATACCATCAAATGCCCCTCTCATCATGACGTTAAAGTAAATATTGGCGAAAATGTCGAATATAAAGAAATTACCAATGAAATTATAGCAACTATTACCGGTATTTATCATAAAAAGAAAAATACAATTTCTGTCAGCCAAACTTTAAATATCCAGGGAAATGTAGGACTAGAAAGCGGAAATTTAAATTATGATGGGGTTATAAAGGTATCAGGAAATGTTGAGAGAGGCGCTGAGGTAACGGCAACAGGCGATATATTTATTGAAGGTATGATTGAATCAGGAATGATTAAAACCCTGGGTTCTTTGAATGTTACAGGCGGTATCAATACCAAACATGAAGGGTGCTTACATATAAAACAGGCAATCAATACAACTTATATAGAAAATAGTACGCTTGAATGTGAGGGTGACTTAACCATTCTTAGCTCAGTTGTCGGCAGTAACATCATCAGTTGCGGAAGCCTCCATCTATTAAAAGACGGCAGTAAAATAGCTGGTGGTGAAATTACAGTTTTAAAACATATATTTACTGACAACCTTGGAAATGTTAATGAAACTCCAACAATTATAAATATTGGCGTACATTATTTTTTTAATAAAGAATTTTTAAAAACTGTAGATGACTTAAAAGAACTTGATGATAAAATAATTGCCCTAAATGCCAGAATATCAGAAATTAAGGATTATATTCAAAGAATGCACGGTAAAATTTCTGAAGAAAAAAAGATATTATTTAAAAATGAATTTGAACATTATAAACAAACCCAGGTTGAAGTAGAACAAATTAAAGAAAAAATTGAAAGATTAAAAAAAGTTCGCTTTTCTGACCAAGATGCTTTTATCTCTATAAAAGATACAATATTTCCCGGCGTTGTGATTCACTATTATGGTTTTATCGAAAAAATCATTAAACCATATAAACATTGTACATTACGCTTTAGCAAGGCTGAAGGAAGAATGATCGTTGAAACCTATCGGGAACCGCCTGCAAAAGAAATTAAAAAATAATCCCCTAAGTGTTTATAGCAACTTTAGTTGTTATTTTTTCATTTAATGCTTTAACAGGATTTATTCCTGAATTAAACTTTTTTACTTCAAAATGAAGATGCGGACCTGTTACGATTCCTGTTGCCCCGACCCTGGCAATGAGTTGCCCTTGTTTTACAAATTGATTTTTTTTCACAAGCAAGCTTGAAGCATGTGCATAAATACTCATATAGCCGTCTTTATGACGCAGTATAACCATATTACCATAAGTGCCGCCGTCTCCGCAATAAACCACAATACCCTCGGCAGTTGCTCGAATCGGAGAGCCAATGTTCGCAGCAATGTCTATTCCAGTATGAAACTGCATGGAATTATTTAATGGGTGCTTTCTCATGCCGTAACCGCTTGTAATTTTACCGATAATTGGCCACAAAAATCTGTTTTTACTTACAACTTTAAATTCAACAAGAGGTTTAGCTTCCGGAAGAAATAATTTTTGATTATAGACAATATCAGAATTGATTAAATTGTTTTTTTCTTTAATTTCATTAATGTTTATTTTATATTTTTTTGCAATTAGCGACAACGAATCGCCTTTCTTTACCGAATAATAAATTCCTGTTTGACTCGGAATATTTAATGTTTCTCCAGGTTGTATCATTTCTTTTTCTTTTTCAGGATTAGCCGAAATAATGGTATATATCGGGACATTGTATTTTTGAGATATACGCCAAAGAGAATCCCCCTCTGTAACGACATATTGGCTATACTGTTTTTGAGGCGTTTTAATATTATTTTTAACTTCTGCTTTAAAAGCTTCTTCTTCAGGAGTACCTTTAAAATCACTTATATTTTCGGTTTCATTGATCAAACGATTTTCTTCTTCAAGTTTGTCAGGGTTATTACGAATGTTTTTAAAATAAGCTTCTATAATTTCATCGACTTCTTTATCATAAATCACTACATCTTTCGATTTTTTAACTTTTTCACTTACGACAATTTGTGAATTTTCAGATGATGAAGTTTTTTGAGTAGGTACATTGGGCGAAATGATTTTATCTGAAGAATATTCTGAACTTAGTTCACCTGAAAATACAATCATAGCAATTCCATATACAGACAAACCAGCGATACTAACCAACATTTTATCAAATAATTTCATGATTGATGTTTAAGTATCGGTCAAAAGTTGATTTTTCTATATAAGTTATTTTAAGGGATTACACGATAAAATTTTTCTAAAGATAAAATTCTGCTTTTTGCTTGAGAATAAAATATACTATCAGGATTTTCAACAACCTTATTATAGGCCTGAACAGATTTTTGTAAATCTCTATACTCATGAGAGTTTTCAAGAATTTGACCTAAATAAAACCATGCTTTGTCATCACTTGCATTATTTAAGTCGCCTCTGCTTTTTTTGTTATCCATATATTTTAAAAGATAATATAATGCTTTGTCATAGTCTTTCTGGTTTATATAAACATTTACCAATTGCATAGATACCAGCATTGCCCAATCTGAATC
This sequence comes from Spirochaetia bacterium, assembly GCA_029857955.1. Lineage (GTDB taxonomy): Bacteria > Spirochaetota > Leptospiria > Turneriellales > JAOUFE01 > JAOUFE01. The sequence continues at coordinate 27,739 of JAOUFY010000008.1, read as the reverse complement.
TGGATATTGAACAATTAATTTTTCCTTAAATTCCAGCGACAAAGCATAAATGTCCTTTGCAGAAGGATTTTTTTCATAGTAATTTTGCCATCCATCGGATACATAGTATAACCCCTTTGCATACATCTCGCCAGAAAGAGTATTTAAAGCATTTTCGGGATTTTTACTTCCCTCCAAAGCTTCAAGGTACATTTTCCATACCTGCGAATCCTGAAAAATTTGTTCATCTCCTGAAGCCTCTGCCATTTGAAGATATCTCTTTGCCTGTATGAAGTTTCTTTCGTTAATGTAATTTAAGGCCATATCTAAATAGTTTTGTTCTGGTTTGTTGATTTTTTTATTTTCATCTTTATCATCAGTTTCTGTAATTTCATTTGTTGCTTTAACAACTGCAGAAAGCTTTTCCAGATTTAATACAAAAAGGAACAATACCAAAAAAAGAAATATATTTTTTTTCATGATTTAATCAATTAGTTTAACATTATCTGAATCAATCTTGATTCCAGATTTCTGTTTTCCTTCTTCAATATTTGTTTTTTGGCGATTTTCATTTTTATAATTTTCATTCTTATTTTTAACATTTTGTTCCGTACTTTGATTATCAATCAACGGAATTTCCTCTGATTTTGATTTTAACTTTAAAGCATCGTTGACATGATCCGGCACGGGATATTCTTCATTAAATTTATCATTTTCTTCAATCATTAGATTATTGTTCTTTTTTCGTAACGGATCTTGTTTGATGAATTCTTCACGTTCACCAATGATTCGATCATCGGTATCTTTTCCCAGTCTTTGAAATGTTGGATGAAGTCTTTCGTCGCGCGATTCAAACAAATCTTCGTAAACCTCAATATCTTCAATTAATTTATTTTTTTTAGCGTTGTCCTCACGAAGTCGTTCAATATAAAAAAGATCCTTATTTTTTCCAAAAAGCTGCACGCCGCCGGGTTTAGCGTGGTCAATGCCTCTTTTAATTCCTGCAACTATAGCAAACAAGGCAACAATTGCAATTATTGAAAAAAAACCTTTTTGAATTAAATCACGTATATGTATGGGTATTTTATCAATAAGAACATCAATTTTTGCAAGTATTTTATCCATTTTACTTTATTATCGAACGAATATGTAAAGCATATATAAAAATATTATGTCTTGTCCAAAAAATATCAAATAATATTATTGGCAGATGCATTTTAAACTACGTTTACTTAGTAAGCACCCATCCATGGATTTTGAGACGCGCTCTTAATTATTCCACAATGGATAAAAAGAACTTGACCATGAATATGCAAAGAAGTTTTATTTTCGATGATGAATAAATTACACCGAATTATGGCCATTGGCGCCCATCCTGATGATGTAGAATTTTCAATGGGGGGAACGATTTCAAAACTTCGATCGTCTGGTCATGAAGTTATGATTATCGATATCACAGACGGAGAACCCACTCCGCATGGAAGCAAAGAAATACGAAATAATGAGTCCATGGAAGCAGCAAAAGTTCTAGGTGTAGAAAGGAAAACATTGCATTTTCAAAACCGGTTTTTATTTGATGATATTGAGGTAAGAAAAAGTGTAGCCGCTGAAATACGTCTTTTTAGACCGGATATTATTTTTGCACACTACCCTCTTGATGCTCATCCCGATCACCAATCGGCATCACAGTTAAGCATGGCGGCGAGATTTTATGGTAAACTTTCTTACATTGATCTTCCCGGCGAAAGATATTTTGCCCCGAGAATTTTTTATTTTTTTTCTGTACATTTAAGAATTTCACCTCAACCTGATTTTTGTCTTGACATTTCTAATGAAATCGACATTAAAATTAATTCTCTTTTATCATACAAATCTCAATTTCACGAAATAAATAAAAGTATACGCGGAGGCCAGGAAATGGGCAAAGAAGAAAGAGTAACTGACTTTATTAAAACACAAAATGCTTACTGGGGAAACAGAATCGGTACAGCCTTTGCAGAACCGTTTTATTCGCCAGAAATACTTGGTTTTTCGAATTTAAACAGTATTTTACTTTAAGTTAAACGATGAATCGTATAAAACCAGTTGACTCTTCCTTAAAGTCAGATCCAAATCTTGAAAATGTTTATAATGAAAATATAAATTTATATAAATTGTATCCTTCACATGTACAAACGTTGCGATCTACAATTCAAAAGCAATTAAAAGATAAACTTGGAATCCGCACTGACAAACAAAATGATTCTCCAATTGTATTGTGCGGTCATCAGATTGAATTTTTTCATCCTGGAATATTATCAAAAGAAGTTCTAGGCTCAACCGCAGCTTTAAAACTTAATGGTTCATGCATTTCTGTAATTCTTGATCATGATCCTCACGATTTAATTTTCAACTGTCCGCAAATTTATTCAGATCAAAACACAGATAGAATTCGAAAACTATCTTTTATGCTCAATACTAAATCACAATCCAGAAACTCTCTTGTACATAAAAAAAACTGGATTGATTTTTTATCTCAAATACCTGGTAATCTGGAAAAACACTATGAAAAAACTACATTAGATCAAATTCGCGACAATATATCTATTTTAACAAATGATTTAGATACATACCCTCAGGTATCTGACTACATAACAAATACAAGGCTATCAGGCTTAAAAAAATTAAATTTAAATTTATACCCCTTAAAAATCAGTGAAATGGTCAACCTTGAAGGGTGGCGTAAATTTTGCGACTTAATCATCGATGATCTGGATACATTTATCCGCGCTCACAACACTTCTCTTGATGAATATCGAATACAACATCACATTAAAAATCACGCTCAACCGGTTCCAAATCTTTCAAATAATGAAATACCTTTCTGGATAATTAAAAACGGTAAAAGAGAAAAGACCATAGCTGAAAATATTAAAGAAACAATTTTATATCCAAGAGCTATCACATTAAGTATTTTCTTGAGATTATTTGTATCTGATATTTTTATACACGGTACTGGAGGGGCAAGATATGATCAGGTTACAAATTCAATTATTCGCAAATTTTTTAACGTAAAACCGTCTTCATTTCTTGTCAAAACGGCAAGTCTTCAGATTCCGCTTAATCCCCAAAGTTCGTTGGCTAAATTTAAAAATACAAGATCTATCGACGAATGGCTAAATCAATACAGATATTTTTTGTTTCATCCTGAAAAAACAAAGGGGGTTGATGTAAACTTATCAAGGCAAAGAAATGAATTGATTGAATTATACAATAAAACTACAGGAAGTAAAAGAAATATTCGAAATGAACTGGAAGAAAATCGTATTCAAATATTAAATCAACTGGTTGAATATGAAGATATGCTTTTTAATGAAAGAGATGAAATCAAGAAGTATACACTTGACCGAAATGTACTCATGGACCGCAGTTTTCCTTATTTTTTTTACGACATGCAGACTCTTAAAAATGATCAAAGTTATGAGATTATAAAATACCCTGAATAAGTACTTGTTCAAACGATTTGAAATTTAACTTGCATATTAAAAATTATAAAACACATACCAGTCATCTTTTTCTTTTTTATTGATGATTTTTTCATGAGTTAAGTCGGTTAACCATTTAAGAAAATCACTTTCTTTTTCTTTTACTATTCCTGATAAAATCCAGAATTCAGCCTTTTGCAGGCATACCAGAAAATCATTTTCATTTTTGTAAAAAACATCCGGTAAAATATTTGATAAAAAAATACTATAATTAAAATCTTTGTTAGAATGAACCCAGGAAAAATCACCTTCAAAAAAATCAGCCCTGGAGGTTAACTTATGATAATTTTTATTAAATATGAAATTTTCAATGCCTGATTCAACAGAAAGAGATTCAACATCAACACCAACAACATGCGATGCACCCATCAGTAAAGATGCGATGGCAAGAATACCTGATCCGCTGCCCATATCAAGAACATTTTTTCCTTTAAAATCCAAATGTTCCATAACGTCTATCACTAATTGCGAAGTTGCATGACGTCCGGTTCCAAATGCAAATGCCGGATTAATGATAAGTTTAGTACCTTCTACTGGCTCATCAAGTTTCCATGGAGGAACTATGCAATAATTTTTTGTCACCATAAACGGCGTAAATGTCAACTCCATTGATTTTAAAAAATCTTCATAGTGGACCTGCTTAATTTCATATTTACAGTCTCCGGAATTAAAAATTTCCAAAACCATGGGGACAAAGGCAGAAACGGGAAAATCAGAAGGAAAATAATAATAATGAATGGTGTATTCATTTTGAAGGTTTTCAGTTATGCCTTCTTCATACAATAATTCGTGAAAACCTAACGCTCCACTTTTTATCATAAATTCTTCAACATCCCGAGAAATTTCCTTGGTTAATGTGACGGCGACTTGCCAGAAAGATTTATTGCCCAATTCTTTGTTTATCATTGATTACCTGATCCGGTTTAATAATTTATCCGTGGATGTCTGGTCAATTTAATGTTTTAAGAAAGATCTTTCATTTTTCAGGAATCATATTTATAATTATTTATTATAAGGATTTATTGTATAATTTTCCGGGCAATTTTTTTCTTGAAAATACTCGTTCTGTTTTATTTTACTTTTTTCTTGTCAGCCTTATTTTACTGGGATTTCTTGAGTTTCTTCGATTTCGTTTTGCTTTTTTTCAAAAACTCTTTGTTATGTTTGCCGGGAAAATGTTAAAACCTGATGAAGTAAATAAAGTACATGGATCGGTTCCTTTTTTTTTAGGACTTCTTGTCTGCACAGGTTTTTTTTTAAAGGAAGTAGCGATTTTAAGCTCACTGTATCTTATGATTGGAGATCCATGCGCTGCATGGTTTGGTGAAAAATTCGGTAAACATAAACTTTATAACGGAAAAAGTTTTGAAGGTTTGATCGCTGGTACACTGTCTGCTTTTTTTTCAGGAGTACTTTTTTTAGGGATTATTTTAGCTTCAGAACCTGAAAGTTTTATTGTAAAACTAATTCAATCAAATCCCTTTTTATTTTTAATTACTTTATTTATTTCCGCTGTATGCGCGTTTTGCATTGAACTTTTCAGTACAAAAGGTTTTTTAGATGACAACTTGTTAATTCCTGCAGCATCTGGTTTTGTTATGAGTCTTTGTTTAATAATCTTTTTTCAAATCAATTCCAGTCAGGTCTTTTTCTCCATTCAAAACTTATTGATACCCAGATGATTAAACTTCTCGATCGATATATTTTCAGTGAATTTTTAAAATATTTTTCAGGTTCATTAATTCTTTTAACCGGCATTGGCATAATTTCAAAAATAATGGAACGGTTATCTGTTCTCATTGACTACAATGGTCCTTTTATTGAAATCATTAAATTTATTTATTTAAACATACCATATATTATAACGATTGTTGGGCCAACTTCTCTTATGTTTGCCATCTCTTTTACCATTTCTAATTTTTCAAAAAAAAAGGAATTGGCTGTAATTATGTGTTCAGGCAGATCCTTTCAGAGAATATTGAGTCCGATTATTCTTTTTGCATTTATGTATTCTATTTTTAGTTTTTTTTTAACCGAATATGTTTCGTATCCGTGGTTTTTAAAATCATTTGATCATTACTATGAAGTTTTAATTCATCAAAATTTTTCACGAAAAAGTACCAGAAGTAATTATCATGCAAGAATCAACAATAATTACATTTATATTGGAAACTATAATTCTGATTTTAATTTAATAACATCGATAAATATAGTTGAAATTAAAAATTTAAACCCAGCATTTATTATTAAAGCAAAATATGCAATTGTCATACCTAAAAGATGGATACTTATTGAAGGTACAATCACTGAATTTAATTCGGATCATTCTTTTAAAAGTCAAGACTCATTTAAGTCCCGATTTATCAATATTGCCGAAGGACGAAATTTTTTAATTACTCATGCAACGACCTTTGAAGAAAAAAGTATTTTTCAATTATACAAAGAAATAACCGACAAAAAAAATCATGGAGAAAACTATAGAAAACATCTGGTGGAATTATACTGGCACTACAGTGTTCCTTTTGTAAGCTTGTTTATAGTTATGATTGCCGGCATAATGGGCTCACAAGTGAAAAAAGGAGCTATGTCTTTAAGTATAGCTATTTCTACAGGCATTACTCTGGTTTATTACCTGCTCATGTACGTTGGAAAATCTCTTGCTGTAAATGAGACTTTTCACCCAATATTTGGCGCATGGTTTGCCAATATAATTTTTACTTTACTGAGCATTTATTTATACCGCAAGTTCCGTATATAACTATGGATAATCAATTATCAGACTGTTTTGAAAAATCATTAAATCCGGTTTTTACATTAAGGCCCTCTTTTGCATTTGAGAATGGAATATTTTCCCCATTGGAACGTTTATTAAAAATGAAACCCGCTCAAATTGAAATCTTGACACATTCTAACGAAAACATTCGCCCAGCAAATTTTTATCAAAACTTTTTAAATTTAAAACACATCTTAATAAAAATTAAAATTACAAATTATACCAGCCTGGTATCAGAAACCCCGGATACTTTACTTTCAAATTTTAATGATCATTTGTTAAACGATTTGAAATTTTTAAAAAGAGATGATTATTTAAATAAAAACAATTTTCTCCTGGATGGAGAAAAGTCGGATGTCTGGATTCATAACGATGCCAGTATATCTCCAATGACTGCCGTCAATACGCAAAAAGGCCCTGTCATAATTGATTCCAAAGCCCGTGTTTCAGCCTTTAGCATTTTAAACGGTCCTTTGTACATTGGTTCAGAATCAGTTCTCGATAAAGTCATGATCAGCAATTCTCGTGCAGGCAGACAATGTAGACTTGGCGGTGAAATTTCTGATTCGCTGATCGGTAATTATACTAATAAACATCATGAAGGGTTTTTAGGTCACAGCATTGTCGGCGACTGGGTAAATCTTGGAGCCCTGACAACCACCTCTGATTTAAAAAATAATTACGGAGAGATCAATTTAGAATATGGAAACGATATTTTTCATACAAATAGAATAAAATTCGGAAGTATCATCGGTGACTTTGTTAAAACAGGTATTGGCACCATGTTAAATACAGGTACGATCATAGACATTGGCACTCTTTTGTATCAGGGGTTTAAGCCTCAAAAGTACTACCCTCGTTTTTACTGGGGGGGTGAAACTCCTTTAAAATATCAATTAAATCGTTTTCTGGGAGATATCGAAAAAATCATGGCCCGTCGTAATTGCCAACCCGATGAATTTTTAAAAAGCCAGATTCAATTTATTTATAACAAATGAAGCTTGAATTAATGTTATGCGCTATTTGCCAAAGCAATCTCCATTTTAAATTTTCAAAACTTTCCGAAGATGCCTCTAAATCTTTTAATATCTATAAATGCAAAAATTGTAAAAACTGGCAAATCTACCCTGTTCCTGACCCATTGGAACTACACAAACTTTATGAACTTGATTATTTTTCCAAACGTACAAAGCGGGGATATGATAACTATGCCGGAGAAGCTGTAAAAAAAAGTGTAATCTCTACGTTGGTAAAAAACTTGACTGATCTTGATTTTTATTCCTGGGAAAAAAATCTAAATGATAAATCTTCTCTTGAAATTGGCGCTGCAGCAGGCCACTGCGTAGGGTATCTTCAAGAGCGCGGTTGGGAGGCATGCGGAATCGATATTTCAAAAAGCATGACAGATGCCGCTCGAAAAAATAAAATACAAATGATTCATGGAGATTTCTTGACTTATAATTTTAAAAATACAAAGTTTGATTTAATTTCCCTTTGGGCAACCCTGGAACACTTACCCGACCCAAATCAATATATTGAAAAAATCAGCAAATTACTTAAACCAGACGGGCACCTTTATCTTACCACAACCAACACCGGCTTCTGGGCAAAAATTTACCGCAAAAAATGGAGGTACCTGAATGTTCCGGAGCACATTTATTATTTTAACAAAAAAAGTCTGGTATACCTTTTTAATCAATCAAATTTAAAAATTCATCATGCATTTACCTATGGCTCCGGTTTTACGTCAAAATATAATATGTCTATTTTTTTAAAAGTAATAAAATTTATTGCGGATCGTTTGGCAAAGTTTTTTTACAGCGGCGATATGATTGTACTGGATGTTGTACACTCTCGTTCAACTTCATTATAATAAAAACATTTCTTGAATCTATCGGGGAAATAGCGCAAAAAGCCGATGGCTTTTGAAGCGAAAAGGGGGGCTCCCCTTTTTATTGTTTATTATTTTCTTCTGTTTTAAAACCAAGCGCCGCGAGATCTCTTAAACGAAAATCATCGATGACAACCGAAATGCCGTTGATAACCTCAATAATTGCCTCAGACTCTTTATACTTTTCCCATTTATTGCGTGTGTCAGGATCAAATGCAGGCGACATGGTGACGACTCTGGTTTTTTGAAAATCTTTCATTTTATTTAATTCTTTTTTCAGCAAATCTTCCGTTTTATACAATGTATTTGCGCATGTTTGTATGAGTCTTCTTTCTACGGATTCCTTTTCGCTTGATCCCATTTTTTTTAAATCATCAACATAGTGTTTTAAAAATGGCGTTATCGGACGTCCTTGCTGCATATTTATTCTTTCGAGTTCTGCTTCAAGCACGCTCAATTCGCTCCAAATTTCTGCGCCGCGAAACAGATATTTTATCAATGGAAATGAACCTTTATACCAGTCGCTTATGGCTCCTACCATTTTTCTAACTTCGATAGATACTGACGGATCAAAAAAACTGTCTCGATATTTTTTTATTTTTTCAAGATTTTTTTCCAGAATTGCTTCTATTCTGGCATTGGATTCTTTTTTTCGTTTTATTTCTTCTTCTTTGGTTTTTGCAATATTGGAGGCTTTTTCATAAAACTCCATTTCTGCTTTTAAAAAAGTATCCAGACTTCCTCTTGTCTGTAACAAATGGGTAATTCTGGATTCTAAATCTTTTATATTAAATATTTTATCGCCGTATTTTTCTGCTGCTCGTTTATATTTTTCTCTCAATTGATCTAAAAGTTCCTGGCTCATTTTATTAATCCTTTTTTTGCTGGTGTAACCTGACAATCATTTCAATTGTCTCTGGCGATAATGAAGATACAAGCTCAAGCTGTTTAAGCTTTTCTTCAGTATCTTCGGTGTGTACATTTTCTTCCATTAACTGTTGAGTTGAAACATGCAGCGCATTGTAAACAATTTTATACAATATCCATATGGATAAAACTGAAATTAAAACTCCAATTAAATAAGAAAGTATAAATACGCTTAAATCATTTTTCATATAATGACCGGCAATGATACCGGCGTCGGTCTTTGCAATATCGCCTCTAAAAAAATCTCCCAGATCAAATACCGAATATAATGATGTCAAACCGCCCATGATGAATAAAAGTATTCTGGTAACTAACGATGAAAGCAGGCCTGATATGATAAACAAAAGACCCCAGAAAACCCCTAATATAAATACAGCCTGGGATAATTTTTGCGGTATCAGCAATGGAAATACAATGATCACCAGTCCAATGATGATAGCGCATACTTTTTCATAACGGTTAATGATGGCGGTTCTCAGCATGATGGAACCAAGTAAAATACTTCCCAAATATCCGGAAGATGTTATGGCTAAAAAATTCCCCCCTCTGGTACGGGTAAACCCGGATTCATCCCAGTCTACGACAAGAAACTGAACTTCTCCCCCTGTAAACATTGCGCCAATAGCATGCGATAATTCATGCAAATACACCACGAATATTTTTAGCGGCATGATTAACGGATTATGCCAGAAAATCAGCATAACCACGGCAGAAGAGGCTAGAAAAATAATTCGACTGATCATTATAACGCCTTTAAAAATTAATGATTTTTTTCATCGTTCATTTTTTCGGAGGTTTCTTTGAGAAATCTTCGCTCGTCGCGCGTAAGGCTTTTAATTCCTTTTTTACTTATTTTCTGCAATATTTCATCAACTTTTTGTTCATCGTTCATATTATTAAAATTATCGGAATCTTTCTTGATCCACTGTTTCTTCTTTTTGTACATTTTATATTTTTGTATCAAAGAAGGTCCCCTCAATTGATAAGGTTGTTCAATCAGCAGTTTTAAACAGATAAAACCGGAAAAAATGCCTCCTAAATGGCCAATATGACTGACGTTGGATTCTCCTGGCGATACCATTAGAAAAAACGAAATAAAACCCATGATAACGACATAGTATTTTACTTTTACAGGAATTAAACCCCAGATATAAATTAACCTGTTACCCCAATATACGGCATAGGCCAATAACAAAGCAAATACCACACCGGAAGCTCCAATCGTTGGCCTCATATTACCCATTGACAAATTAAAGACCAGTATAATAATTCCTGTGATTGTACCGGTTAATAAATAAAATTGATAAAACTTCTTTTTACCCCATCGAATTTCAAGTTCTGCTCCGAACATCCACAGCGCAAACATATTAAATAAAATGTGAAAGATATCGCCGTGTAAAAACTGGTATGTAAAAACCTGCCATATAAAAAACCTGTTTATAATTAGATCAGGTATCAGCGCAAAATAATACTTAATGAGTTCATTGTGAAATATTCTCACCAATAGAAAATCAACTGCAAAAACTGCAGCATTGAGTATAATTAAATTTTTTACTGCTTTGGTTAGTGGCGGCCCAAATCTTGTTTGTTGAATCATATTTATTCCTTTTTTATTTCTTCAACACTCAATGGGTTAAAACATTCATAAAAATATCCTTCGTCAAACGATGTTCTTTCCGGATAATTTTTTTCACACTTGCTGATTTTTTCGGAGCATCTGTGATAAAAAGGACAACCTTCCCTGTTTAAAAATAACGTAGAATCCACAATTGTATTTTTCGCAGTATTTTTAATGCCCGCACGAGGTATTGAATCTAAAAGTAACTTTGTATACGGATGTCGTGGTGAAAAAAATATTTTGTCTGTAGTATTAAATTCGACAATCTTTCCGCCATACATTACGGCAATGGCTTCTGAAACATAAGAAACAACCGACAGGTCATGAGCGATAAACAAGCATGTCATATTTAATTTTTTTTGTAAGTCAATTATTAAATTTAATATCTGCGCCTGAATGGAAACATCAAGAGCGCTTACTGCTTCGTCGAAAATAACAACGTCTGGATTTAAAATTAATGCGCGTGCAATGGCTATTCTTTGTCGCTGCCCGCCGCTGAATTCATGAGGATATTTATTTAAAGTTTCGCCTGAAAGACCGACATCGTTAATTGTTTGTAAAATTTTATCCTCATACTCTGAATTTACTTTCGTATTGTCTTTTTTTATTTTTTTAAATATATTTGATTGAATTAGTTTATGAATGACAAGCGGCTCTCTTAAAATATCTAAAATACGCATTCTTGGATTAAGAGAACTGTATGGATCCTGAAAAACCATCTGAACATTTCTTCGATAATTTTTCCACATTGATTTTTTCATTTTATCGCTGCTAAATTCATTCCACGAAAAACTGCCCTCATCTGGCTTGTAAATACCGCACAACACTCTGGCCAGCGTACTTTTTCCGCAGCCTGATTCTCCCACGATACCTGTAATTTTATTGGTCGGAAAATCAATTGAAATGGAATTCAGGGCATTTACCCAATTTATTACATTTCCAAACCAGTTTTTTTTAAGCGGAAATTGTTTTTTAAGAGAATTTATTTTTATCATTTATATTTTCCAGATTATACTATCGTTTTAATTTTGCGCGGGCAATGTATTTTTGAGCCTTTGAATATGCTCCGGATGATTTTGGAACTTTTTCCCATACCGCAATAGCTTCTGCATATTTTCCCTGCCGATACAATACAATACCCTGATTGATAGCTTCAAGGTCGGCGTTCGATGCTTCGTTACTTACGTCTTGATTTACATTTGTTGAAACTGCCCGTTTTTGATCTTCACGTAATTCAATTGCCTTTGAAAGTAATTCATTGGTATCTTCATAATTTGACATTGTCTCCTGGACTTCTTTAAATTTTTCAATTGCCATTATATAATTTTTTAAGGCCATAGCTTCCTTACCGGCCTGATAAGGAACATTAACAATTCGCCGTAACGCCTCCAGGGTTCTGTTTTTTCCTTTAAGCGCCTCTGCGTTTGTACCGTCTACTTCTACAATTGAAGTATAAAGTGAATTTGCTTTTTTATAATTTTCTTTCTTTTCGGCATTCTGAGCATCTTCGAGCCAGGAATTTATAAGTGTTTTACCTTTTTTCTTGGCGTCTTCAAGGTATTGTCTCACTTTCGCATCATAGGGATTAATTTCAAGAACTTTTAAGAACAATTCAATACTTAACCCGACCTTGTCATTTGAGTTAAAATATTCCAGGGCATTTTCAAGATAATTTTGGGCCTTAATACTGTTATCTTTTTTTCTAGCCAGTTCTGGAGTTTTTTTAAATCGCACTGCCTGAGAATAATCTACCGAAGCTTCTGAGTAGTTTCCTGCTTTTAACTTTGCATCGCCTGATTTTTCTAACGCCATTTTTTCTTCTTCAATTCTATAATCTGATTCTATCAACATTTTTCTGGCGTCATTATTTTTTGGGTCTTCTCGTAAGGCTCTGGCAAAAGAAGACTGCGCAAGCAGCCAGTTGCCCTGCTCGTAATACTTCATACCATTTACATAATCTATTCGCTTTCGATTTTTTTGAGCTTCTTCAGCTTTTGGAATATATTTATCTACCAGAGGATTTTCAGGATCCAGTTTTTTAACCTGTTGCCACTTTGAAATGGCATCCTCATAATTTCGTTTTTTATACTGATAAACGCCCTCAAGAAATAACGCTGAAATTTGTTCCTGTAATTTTGCGGCTTGAGCTGCGCCAGCAATTACTTTCTTTAATTCGTTTGCTTTTACATCATTTGGGGAAACACCCAGCGTTTTTTCAATATATACAAGAGCCCTGTCATATTGATGATTGTCTAAAAGTTCCTGGGCCTTTTGATTCCACTCCGTCACCATTTTCGTATAACGATCTGTATTGAGTTTTGCTTCAGCCTGCTTAATATACTCTGCAGCCGTAGTAAAAGCAGGGTCAATATTTAAAACATTTCTCCAATCTTTTATGGATTCTTCATATTTTTCCTGTTTATATTTTTCAAGAGCAATGTTATGAAGTTTTTCAACTTCGCTTTGTACATACTTTCGGGATTCATCGAGCAGTTTTTTTGCTTCAGCATTTTTTTCATCAAGCTTGACAACTTCGTCAAAATGACCAATGGCCGATGAAAACTTTTTAATATTTTTCGTCTCTTTACCATCTGCCAGATCGCTTTTACCTTCTTTCATATGTACAGCAATGATGGCTTCTTTTTCTTTTGCAATTTTTGCAAGAAAACTTTTTGCTGATTCATTTTCAGCGTCAATGGCCAATACTTTTTCAAAATTTTCAATGGCAGTTGAAAAATGTCTTTCTGCATATGCCGACGTACCTTCAATTATAAACGGCTTTATAATGGCAGCCAGTTTCTCTTCTGTTTCTTTTAATGCAATTTGCGCTTTTTCAAATGGCGGATGAATCTTTAAAGCCAGTTTAAAATCTTTTATTGCTTCCGAATATTTTTCCTGATCTACGTTTAATATACCTTTTTGATATATTTTTTCAGCAGCTTCAATTCCTCTTAAACCCAGTTTATCTCTTTCTAGTTCTTCTTCTGCCAATTTTTTATATTTCTGGGCATCGAGATGATCCGGGTTAAATTCAAGAGCTTCGGTAAAGGCATTGATGGCTTCTTCATATGATTTTTTACTGAAATACGTTAAACCTCGGGCAAACATTTCCTGGGCTTTTTGCATTTTCTCGATTTTTTCTCTTTCGGCTAACTCCTGATCTGATAATTCCTTTTTAATTTTCAGCAGCATTGTTTTTGAGGGCTCGTATTCAGGATCAAGACTTAATGCTTTATTAAAATGCTCGATGGCTTTTATTTTATCATTTACTCCATAGGCGGCAAGCCCTGCATTATGAGCCAGCATGACATTTGCGCTGACCATACTCCTTATTCGGTCAAGATTAGGCCGAAACTCATCGTCAGCAGGATTTATCTCGCCTACTTTTGTCCATTCATAAATTGCTTCGCCGTAGTTTTTTTGACCTTCGTATTTTCTGGCTAAATCTTTGTGCATTGCCAGAAGTTTTTCCTGTTCAGCATCCAGCCAATTTGTGGCTTTCAAGTGAGTTAAAGATCGCTCTCTGTATTTTTTAGCCAGTTCATGCTCAGGATTTTCTTTTAATACTTTACTGAAATCATCGTAGGCGCCCTTGTAATTGCCGGCATTGTATTTTCTCAATCCTTCATAAAAATCAATCATTTCATTATCTTGAATTTGTTCGCCGTCTTCGCCTTTAAAAGACTTGCTTCCAAAACGATCGAGAGCATAGGTTAGACTTAAACCAAAAACCTGTTCATAATCTTTTAAAACATAAGAAGCCGAAATATCAAAAGCTTTTATAGAAGAACCAAGCCCAAATGAAAAGTGTGTACCGTCATAACCTGCCCGTACCGTTAAATATGGCTGTAAAATATCAAATTCAATACCGACTTTATGATCAAAAATATTGGTGTAAGATTCATAAATGGGCATATAAAAGTCCATCATGTAATACAATTTAAGTCTTTCATTAAAAAAATGTAACGACGGCGCAACCTTAATCATGGCGGGCAATGGCTCTGTTTTTTTATTAAAATAAAAAGGAAGCGCCGCAATGTTATCCAGACTTATGGATAAATAAGGAGTTATGGGCAAATTAAATACATTGTTTACCTTAAACAATACAGCCAGATCAAGCGAAGCTGCCATTGAACTAAGGTAAAAATAATCCATATAAAATACTTTTATGGTTTCTGCAATGTAAAAAAAATCTGTAATTTTTAATGTATGGGCTATTCCGCCTAACACTTCAGATGTGCTGTACTGTTCAACATATTTTCCGGTACTGTCGTAACTTTCCAGCAATGAATTGTTTAAAAAAGTAACGCCTGCCGCAAATTTACCAATGGGGGTCGGTATACCCAAGCCGATAAAACCAAAATTTTGATTAAAAGTAGTGGGATCAGTTTGATATGACAAACTAATGATTCGACCCGTGATGTAATCGTTTATGCCGGCCGGGTTTTGCCATATATAGCCGAGATCGCCGCTTAATCCGGCATAGCCAAGAGCCATATTACTTGTGGATGAAGCTTCTTCAAGATGTATCGATGGGCCTGTACCGCCCATGGCCAGCGAAAAAATACCATCGTAAAGTCCAAAAACAAAGAAGCTATACCAAAATATTTTTTTTATTTTAAATGCTTTCAGCGATGTATTCATTTGTTATTATAATTATCTAACGACAAGTACCCTGAACGTTGATATATATTTATCGGTTGTATTTGACGTGTCAATGGGGTTAACCCTTACAACCACTGTGTATAGACCTGTATTGATGGTTCGTCCGTTGTCATCTTTTCCATCCCAGGTTAAAACATGATCAAATCGTGATGCCAGAGCCGAGATGGATTTGTCGGTCAATATGGTTTTCACCAGACGGCCTCGATTGTCAAATACTTCCAAAGTAACCTTGGAACTGGCATTTACATCAAACACAATTTTCATTGGACCTGAAGTTATTTGAAAAGGAGACGGATAACAAACAAGTTGATTGCCGACATAGGTTGCCGTGATGCTGTTAATGGTAATCAATGGCTGAAGAATTATTTTTACAAAAAAAGGAGCGCCGTCATTGAGCGCTTTAATGGCTGATAAATCTACGCTGATGTTCGTAGTTAAAGAGGTTTTCGAATACAAAACTGACTGGCTTTGGGAATAGATATATAAATCATAGGTACCACCGCCGGGGGAGACATTTACAGTAAACTTTGCCCAGGATTGTCCATGTCTGATGTTGTAGCCGGTAATGGTCCAGGTGGTAGTACCTGTAGAAGAACTAAATCCCGCGGCAATGGTTGAAACAAATGTTCCTCCAGTAGTGGCAGAATATAACCCTGAAGTGCTGTATGTAGCAGGAGTTAACGAAATTACACCGGCATAAAGTTGATTAAAAAAAACAGTTGCCATTAAAAGCAATACAATAATTACTTTTGGTATTCTTTTTATAATCAAATTTGCAAAATCCTTAAATAATGAAGACATTTGGTATCCTGGTATCAATGATTTTTATCGATACCATTAATCAAGACTTTTTAGTTCATGATTTTCATTGTCCATGCCCTGATAAACCGATTGGTGCAAAAATCCTAGATGTTCGCTGATGATACGCAACCGGTCGACCTCCTGATTTTTTAACTGATAAAATGAATTTTGAAGTTTCAGCGACATCGACGCATACTCCATGGCCATTTCATTGCTTTTC
Organism: Spirochaetia bacterium; assembly: GCA_029857955.1. Classification (GTDB taxonomy): domain Bacteria; phylum Spirochaetota; class Leptospiria; order Turneriellales; family JAOUFE01; genus JAOUFE01. The sequence goes on along the minus strand of JAOUFY010000008.1, from coordinate 11,341 downwards.
TTTAACAATTCTTCAATCTCTGAATTTTTTTTCTTCTTGAAAAATTCTCTGAAATACCCTCTCTGAATAAAAAAATAAAAACTTGCAATTGTTAAAATACCAATTATGTATAAAATAAATTTTGAGACGTAAAATAATATTGATTCTGCCTTATAAATGATCACGAGGTTTTGATGACCGTAATTTTTTAAAAGAAAACGATGGCCGTCATGAATACCGGAATAAAATCCGCTATAATTGTTATCTCGTATCCACTTTTGAAAACCTGGATCAGAAATGTGTTTATTGATTATTTTTCCGTTTAAATTATCGTTAACCTGTAATAAAAAATAAGAAACATCGAGCCCCGTATTTTCAAAATTTAAATTAAATTGAAATAACCCGCCGGTATCTACAATTAATTTACCAATTTGAGAACCATTATGTTTAACCGGAACATAAACAATACCCTTCTTGTAGTTTACCTCGCTGTTTTCAACGGTTTCAAGATCGTTTACATTGATTTTACCTTTTGCAAACAATACTTTATTCGCTTTATCTAAAACTAAATAATCATCGATGGAACCAAAACCATCGATAAATCGAATAGATTCAAATTGATAAATAGAAGCATATTTGCTATAGGGGTTTTTTATCCATTCAATCAATGCAGGGAATGTAGAAATGGAAGTTACATCTTCTTTAATTTGTAATGGCAGGGTTTGTTTTGACGAAGGTTCAATGGCTCCCAGAATATCTTTAATGTACAAGTAATTTGGTTCACGAGTTACATAATCAACCAGATTCATATAATCAATTTCGCCGGATTCTACTGATGATCCCGAATATTTCTCATAATAAACCAATGTTTTTTCTCTTACGATGTTTCCTGTATAAAACTCAAAAAAAGCAGGAAGATAAAACTTGTGTGCGGCGATGGTGTACAATACTATAATTACTGAAGTGTTAAATACATAAAGTATACTTTTTTTAATATATTTCTTTGTTTTATACCTCATATCGTATTATCGACCTTCTTTATTTGCTACCTGAAGGGTGAAGTATATTTTATCATCGCTATGTAAAAATAAAAATAGCCCCTCTCGAATAAAATTCAATATAACGCCTGATAATTTCTGTATATTGGTAATTACAGGGGTTTTAAAATTTATACAATTCCTTGACGCTTTATGGTTACTTTTTGACTCAGTAAATGGATAACACTATATATTATACAAATATGAATAATTTGACATCGCTAAAAAATCATCTTTCAAAATACAAAACTCCTGAAGAAATTAACCATATTTTTAATCTTGTTAATGAAATCAATGAGCTTAAAAAAAATAAAAATGCAGTAATACTTGGACATAATTATATGCCGCCTGAAATTTATTACGGAGTATCTGATTTTACTGGTGATTCTCTGGCGCTTTCGCAAAAAGCGGCAAATACAAATGCAGACATCATTTTATTTAACGGCGTACATTTTATGGCTGAAACAGCCAAAATATTAAACCCTGAAAAAAAAGTTCTCATCGCAAATCTGGATGCCGGTTGTTCTTTGGCTGAAAGTATCGATGCAAATGTTGTAAAAAATTTTAAAAAAGAAAATCCTGATGTACCGGTTGTGACTTATATAAATTCAACAGCCGATGTCAAGGCCGAATCAGATATTGTATGTACCAGCGCAAATGCCGCAAAAGTCATAGATTCGCTTGATTCAGATACGGTTTTTTTTATTCCTGATATTTATCTTGCTAAAAATGTTCAAAAACAAACCAGTAAAAAAATTATTTTCTGGAATGGTAAATGTATGGTGCATGAGTTATTTTCAGCCATTGATATTGAAATGGCAAGAAAAACGTTTCCTGGCGTAACTGTGTTGTCACATCCTGAATGTACTCCTGAAGTCACGAGAGTCAGCGATTACACGGGTTCGACCAGCCAGATTGAAAAATACATTGAGAACAATAAACCCGAAAAAATACTGTTACTGACGGAATGTTCAATGGGAGATAACATAAAAAGTTCTCACCCTGAAATTGACTTTGTATCAACCTGTCAGATATGTCCTCATATGCATAAAATTACGCTTGAGGGTATTTTAAAATCGCTCAAAGAAGAAGTATTTGAAATTCATGTAGATGCTGCAATTGCGGCAAAAGCAGCAATTGCACTAAATCGAATGCTTGAAATCGGCCGATAAGTTTAAATCATCAAGATCAATGAGTACGAAATGAGCCGTTAAAATAAAATAAATCGGATCCTACAATTTTATTTTGTTCCGGGTCAATGAGTATAATTCCAAAGTAATTAAAAAATTCATTTTGAGTATTAAATTGGACTTTCATTTTTGCAAAAGCTGATGTTTTCATAGGCTGCGTTACATAAGTAAGTTCAACATTTCCTAATGTTTCGGCAACTCCCGTATTTATACCTTTAAGAAGGATATCGTTTCCTACGGAAGTATTTTTACTTAAATACATCATGTATTTTTGAAATTCAGGATAAATGCGGCTGTCTTTTATATCCGGATCCACCGCGTTTTTATCAATAGCAGGAATACTATCCAGTAAAATATTTTTTCTTTGCTCTTTGTCAAGGTCTCGTTTTCTCCAGACAGGATACTTGATTTTTCTGCGAAGCTCTTTGTCTTCACTACCGATGTTTTTAAATGCCACCAATACAACTTTTAATTTAATATCTTTATCAGTCTGGTTATGCAATTCAAAATTTATATTTAAAGTTGCATGAACCTTTTCAAGTCTTTTAAAAAAACTAACATTTTCAATCGTAAAACGGTCATCTCTTATAGAGACGTTTAACGGTATTGCTTTTTCGGAAACAGGCGCGGCGGTATTTTGAGCAAATATTTTATTTTCTGAAATTCCCCATGCACAGAATGCTAATATGAATATACTTATACTTGTTTTTCTCATTGACAACACCTATTTCCCCATTTAAAATAAGTCAAACTTTATAATTTTGATCCTGGTATTATAAATATAATTCAATAACATTTATTCATATACCTTTTATTAAACATCGACAAGATTGCGCATCAGCTTAAGATATATTAAAAAAATTCAACCTGTCTTTTCTTTCCGTTTTGCTGAAACCAGCCTTCTGCAATCATTTAAATTATTAACGTGAATTCTATCTGCAAATAGCTCAACTTTTCCAATTTTTGCCCAATGACTTAGTATTGGCTGAATTTTTTCAACTGACTCGCCACACCAGTGAGCAATTCCATCAGCCGTGATTCTTAAAACAACTTCTTTAAGATCACGATAATTCGGTTCTTTTTCAGAAAGCATTAAAAAAGCGTCGCAGACCTTTGCCTGAACATCATCCAACAACAGAATTTTTAATCTTCTTCTGGCATCATAAATTCTTTTGGTAAATATTACCAGCAGCTTAAAAGCAAGCTGAGGCTGACTGCTCATGAGCGTTACAAAGTTTTCTCGGTTAAAATGCAGCGCCGTGACAGTGTCAACCGCAGTAGCTGAGGCAGATCTTGGCTGCTCTTCAAGTATTGCCATTTCACCAAAGATATCCCCCGCTTCAAGTATATCCATTGTTTTTTCAGTATCTTTTACAATTTTACTGATTTTTACTTTACCTTTCTGAATAAGATAAAAGTCATCGCCTGGTTCAAACTCACAAAAGATCATTTCTCCAGGTTGAAATTCCTTGCCAAATTTACTTGTTAAACCTTCTAACTGCATTATTTCATTAACCTATCTAATTGCTGCTTTGCATAAGAGGAGTCTTTATCGCGCGGCGGCATTCCAATGACCTTGTTATAGAGAGCAATGGCTCTCTGCTTATCGCCTTTTTTTTCATATATGTCAGCAATGTACATCATTGCTTTTTTAATATTCTGACTGCGTGGATATTTTTTTACAAATTCTGCAAACTTGTTTCCGCTGGTATTAAGATCGCCTTTTTTAAGGTATGTACGAGCAAGTTCAAACGAAGATTTTTCTATAAAAGAAGCTTCTGCATCGTTTTCAAATTTTGTTTGCTGAAGTGATGCTTCAAATTTTTTAATGGCTGCATCCCAGTTTTGTCTTGAAAACTCATTTATGCCGTCGTAATAAAGCTGAGAAATTCCTGGTTTAACAACAGGAGGAGCAGCGGCAACAGCAGCAGCAGAAGTATTTAAATTAGACGAGCTTGAAATTGAAGGTAAGTCCATGTCAGGCAATTCCATATCAGAATTATCCATATCAGGAATATCCATTTCTGGAATATCTATGTCGATATCATGTAAATCATTATGATCCGCATTTGAAAAGTTTTCCAGCGGAGGCGGTTCCATTGAATTATGATAACCATTATCATTGGATAAATCAAACTGATTTGTATTTAAATCCGATTCTCCCGCATAAATTTTGGACATAACAGAATCAATTGAATCCATCTCTACAGGATAAGGCTGATTTTTTGAGATTAAATTTAACATTGATTGAGCGCGTGATTTTAATGGTGAGTTGTCGTAGTTTTTTAAAAATGCTTTAAAAGCATAACTTGCATGATCCATTTCATTGCTTTTATAAAATGACTCTGCTGTTCGTAAAAGTTCAATTGAATTTTCCTGTTGACCGGCCTCGCCAAGCAATTCACGTACTTTTCGATGAACTTTTCGTAACTGGCCTGAAAATACTTTGAGCATCTGCAATACCAGTCTGGTATTTTTCATGCAAAAAACCTCAAACATCTGCGGTGTAAAAACCAAAACAACAGCATCAGACAATACTTGAGCGGTTTCTTCTCGGGGATACATGCCCAGGGCTGATTTTACGCCAAAAAATTCGCCTTTTTGAACATCTTCCTTTGTTTCTGTAGCATTATCCAGTGAATTTGAAATTAAAACAATTCGTCCTTTTTGTAATACAAATACTTCACTGCCGCGATCTTCAATAAAATAAATAATGGAACCGGCTTTATATGTTCTTAATGTTGGTCCTGACATATTACCATGCTTCTACGGGTAAAAATTCGAGTTCTTTGTGAAAACCAACATTAGCTCGTATTCTGTCAAGAAGTCCCAGAATATCCCCGTGAATAATTTTTTTAAATGAGTCTACTTTAATTTTTTGAAATGATACACCCAGAGCTTCAAATAAAGGTATAAAACTTTCATCGCCATACAACGGCTTACCGTCAATTACAACCAGCATTATATCCTCATAATTCATGGTGTTAACTGCCTCATATGGATGAGATTTATCTCCATTAACAATTACAAAATCAGCCAGTTGACCGGCAGCGAGGGTTCCCAGATTTTTTAGTGAAAATGCTTTTGCTGGATTTATCGTCAACATATTTAATAATGTTTTTGCGCTTAACTCTGTGTTATAGGTCGATTCAAAATATTTTTTAGCCATAAATATTTCCTGAAACATGTTGACTGAACCCGACATCGGAGAATCTGTTCCAAGACAAACGTTAACCTTGTGATCGATTAATTCTTTAACGGGTGCAGTTTTTTCAAACATATAAATATTTGAAGCAGGACACCATATAACGTTACATTCATTTTTTTCCAGCAGCTTGATATCATCATCTGAAAAGGCAATACCGTGCACAAGTACAGTATTTTTATTTAAAGCTCCCTTTTCATTTAAGACCGATACAGATTTTTTCGTCTCTTCATCATAGCCTTCCGAACAATGCGCTACAAAAGGTATATTTCGTTCTCTGGCCAGACGATGTTCCATTTCAATACTATCTCCCCACTTTAATGCAAAAGATGTAATGGAATGAGCCAGGGTATAATTATCAATCAGCCGAATGGACAGGTTTTCTTTAAACATATCCTGTACAAAATGAGGAATATGATCATGAACAGAAGTTACACCGCATAACAAATGACGAAATGCGCCAAGTAAATATAAATCCCTGGATTCAATTTGCTGTCTTTCCGCATAAACAGGAGCCGATTTTAAATCGTTATCCCATACAAGCCAGTTCAAGTAAGGCTTTCGGGCGCCGACACGAGGCATATATGAACCAAGCAAATGATCATGTCCGTTAATTAAACCCGGAAAAACAATCAAACCATTTAAATCAATTTGAATTTTACTGTCGCCGGACTGTTTTTTTTCAACTTTAAGTATTTTATTATTCCCAATAGTAATAGAGCCGTTATGAACTACATGCTCCGGGGTTACAATGGTACCGTTCGTTAATTCCCAGTTCATCAATCCCTCACCGTTGTTTTGAAATATCCGGTTGGATTCACCGGTTTGCCATTATATGCCAGTAAAAAAAATAATTTATTATCTTTAATATTACCTATTGTTTCAGAAAAATTCACGTATTGCCCTGATTTTACTTTCACATCATCTAAATTTGAATACATGCTATGCCACCCGTTCCCATGGTCAATCAAAATATATTTTCCATATCCTCTTAAATAACTAATTTTAACAACTGTTCCTGAATTGGCCGGTTTTATACTTCTTTGGGATCCGATTGTATACAATAAACCAAAGTTTTTTATATCACCATATGGTGTATAACCCTTAATGACTTTCCACTTTCCTTCAGGACGATACAAACGAATGGACTCTCCAGGTGAAAGTTTTTCATTTCGACGCGCCGTTTTAATGACCAATTTTTGACCGCGAAAAATTTTTTTATTGTTATTTAAATCATTCCAATTCATTATATCAGTTACAGATACATTGTATTTTTCAGATATCGAATATAAACTATCTCCATTAACTACTTTATATATTATTTTATTATTTTTATTTGAGAAATTCTCTCCTGATGAATCGTTATCATTACACGAATATCCGTCCCGTTGATCAGATTTATTGCAATCATCACTTTTTGAAAAAAGCAAAAATTTTTTTGCTAAAGGAAACAGCAATAAGTGCGATAATAGGATAAGGCTTATTAGACCTATTCTCATCATTTATTATTTTCGACACAGGATCATCTAAACTCAAGAAATTCCGGTTATGCATTACATTATTAAAATCAAATTCACATAAACAAGGTTGGTTTTTTTAAATTGCCGCCGGCAATTTACATATTGGCACACGCAGCAACTTTGTCAGGTTTCAAAACCTATTGCTTGACGGAGTGTTTGCAATTAATAGCTCTGCGTATGAGCGAAAAATCAATTGCAATTGTAGGCGCAACCGGCGCAGTAGGGCTTGAGTTTATCAGTGTTCTTGAAAAATTAAACCTGCCCATTAAAAACTTAAAACTTCTTGCATCAAAAAGAAGCGCAGGTAAAACGTTAAAATTTAAACAAACCGGCATACCGGTTGAAGAAACCACCCGTGAGTCATTTAAAAATGTTGATATTGCCCTTTTTTCTGCAGGCAGTTCAATCAGTCGTCTTTATGCTGAAGATGTAAAAAATTCAGGATGCGTTATGATTGATAATTCCTCTGCATTTCGAATGGATGCGGATGTTCCTCTTGTGATTCCAGAAATAAATCCGCAGGATGCTTTAAAACACAATGGAATTATAGCCAACCCGAACTGTTCTACAATAATAATGCTCATGGCCGTTTATCCCATTCATAAAAAATATCCAGTCAAGCGCATTGTACTTTCAACTTACCAGGCAGCTTCCGGAGCCGGCTGGGAAGCCATGGAAGAATTACGAAAAGCATCTATTGCTTACTTAAATGATCAACCGTTTCAACAAACGATCATGCCACACCCCTATGCATTTAATTTATTTTCTCATAACTCAAAAATGCTTGAAAACGGGTATAATGAAGAGGAGATGAAAACCTTTAAAGAAAGTCGTAAAATTTTACACGATGACAATATCAGCATCACTGCGACCTGCGTAAGGGTTCCGATATTTAGAGCGCACAGCGAAGCAGTCAACATGGAATTCCATAACGAGGCTCCGTCAGTGGAAGAATGTAAAACTCTACTGGATGAATTTCCAGGCATTAAAGTTATCGATGACCGAAAAAATAATCACTTCCCCATGCCAAATGAAGCCAGTGGAAATTATGATTGTCTGGTTGGTCGAATCCGAAAAGATGAATCACTACCCTCGAAAGCTATAAACCTTTTTGTCTGCGGCGACCAGCTTTTAAAAGGCGCAGCTTTAAATGCCGTACAAATTGCAAAGCTGCTGGTGTAATCATTTATTTTTTTGGATCACTCGAATCAGGTGATTTTTTGTATCGACAACATACAATTTTTTACCATCGCTTGTAATTCCGCTTGGCAAATTAAAGCGAGATTTTCTGCCGATACCATCTGCTGTTAAAGGAATATCTTTTTCTTTTGCCTTGTCTGTCAGCTTATGATAAAGGTTCAGCGTAGGACAGCTTGATTGGTAAAAGTGTTTACCGGCAATGGAAACAGTTTCTCCAGTTTCAGGATAAATTAAACGAATTTTATTGTTTCCCGCATCGGCAATGTATAAATGACCATCCATCATGGTTGCGCCGGTAGGGTTGTTAAATCGAGCGTCAGAGCCAACTCCATCTATTCCTCCGGGCTGAAAATCTTTTCCGGCTAAAGTGCTAACCTCGCCCGTTGCAATTTCAACTTTGCGAATAGCGCCGTTTATGGTATCGGCAACGTATACATTTTTTTCATCGACAGCAATACCTTTAGGGGAATTAAACCTTGCCTGATTTCCTTTTCCGTCAAAAAGACCGGCTACTCCCGCCAAACCTGCCAGGGTTCGAACATGTCTGGTTTTCAAATCTATTTTTCGAATTGTACTGTTGCCAGTGTCGGCAATATATAAAAAATTTCCGTCAGTTGCAATGCCAAATGGAAAACGCAGCAATGCCTTTTCGAAAGATCCGTTTAAATGACCGGCAACAACGGGCTGTCCTGAAAATGTTGTTACCTGCCTTGTAGAAATTGAAATTTTACGTATGACACTGTTAGCGGAATCCGCAACATAAAGATTACCCCCAAAGTATGTTATGCCATAGGGACGATTAAACATTGCTGCGTCGCCGTTTCCGTCTCTAAAACCGGCAACACCCAAAGTTCCAGCAAATTTATATTTCTTGCCGGTTTTTATCGATGTACAAAATATTACATGGTTGTAAAAATCTGTTGTATAAATATTTTCCCCATCTGCGGTAATACCCTGCGGCATCTGGTTCGTTGCATTTTTATTTTCCTGGTCAATAGAAATATCAGCTAAAGTAGTTACAGTATAGCTTTGATCCAGGTTACTTTCTTTAACTTCGCTGCCGCAGCTTGCTATCCACAAGGAAATTACAATGGAAATATAGAGATATTTATTTATTTTTTGTAAATTCATTTTTACCTTTTTATATTATTTAAATCATTTCACTTCTGGCAAGACAATTATTAGACAGTCCCCCTGCAAGTATATTTTTATAAATAGTCATTAAAACGAATTTTTTCTATTGACAAGTGAATCAATTATTATTAGTATATTTAACAAAATTGAAATACTATGTATTATAATAAAAAGTTACCGGTCATTTTTTCCTTGCTGTTTATTTCAACAGTAATCTATGCGTTTAATATGAACAAACTGGATGGTACGCTTGGCAAGATTGCCGATAAAATTCCAAAACCCACCGCTACGATTGAAAAATTTGACATTAAAAAAATATCGTTAAGAGACATTACTTTTACCTTTGATATTGGAATCAATAACCCCTACCCTGTTGCCGTTAATCTTGATGCTGTTGAACTTGATTTTTCTATTGAAAAAAATAAATTATTCCATACATCAACGTCAAAAGGTTTTAAGGTCGATGCAAAAGGTAAAGCTGTCAATAGTTTTGACATCACCTTAACTTATGAATCCATCATTCAATTGATTAAAGATTACAATTCACATGAATATCTTTTATGTGATGTTGATGTTTCAGTATTTATTCCCATTCCTAAAACCATTAAAGCCATACCTGAAACAGTAAAACTGGCCTTTAAACTGGATCAACAAATTCCCGCCATTAAACCGAAAATAACGATTGCCAAATTTACTGTCATTCCGCCATCTCAAAAAGAAATTGAAGATGCTATAAAAAAATCCACAGTTGAGACTGTAAAAAAAGCTGACCCGCAAAAAGTAAGAAACATGTATATTTCTTTAATTCAGGGGAAACCTGCTCAAAACCAGGTAGTGAACCCTGATGATCTGGATCTGAAGTTTAAAGTAAATTTTGATATTATTTTAGAAAATCTGGCGAAAGCCCCTTTAAAATTTAACACAATGCAATTTGATTTTCTGGTTAACTCTGACCTGCTTGTAAATGGAAACAGTACCGCGCTTCAAGGCAGCGATAATAAAACCGTACTCAGAGTTGTTAATGAATTCAGCTCAAAAAATCTCAGCAAACAGGTTTTAAGCGCCTTTAAAGACGGAAAAGGCAACTTTACTGTAAAAGGCAATACGTCTCTTGATTTACCACCTTCTATAATCAAGCACCCACTGTTGCTTAACTTTAAAGAAGACGGTAATTTTAATTTAAGGTAATTTAAACGCTAACCTCAAAATCGCGAAGAGCCTGGTTTAAGCTGGTTTTTAAATCGGTTGAAGGCTTTCGTTGACCAATGATCAGGGCTGCCGGAACATGATATTCGCCGGCAGGAAAAACTTTTGGAATTGTCCCTGGAATAACAACCGAATTTTTAGGAATGCGGCCTTTTATATAAACAGGTTCTTTTCCGGTTACGTCAATTATTTTTGTAGAAGCGGTAAGAATAACCCCCGAGCCAAGAACGGCTCCCTCTTCTACGTGAATACCTTCAACTACAACACATCGCGAACCTAAAAAAGCATTGTCTTCTATAATGACAGGGTTTGCCTGTGGCGGTTCTAAAACTCCGCCAATACCAACACCGCCTGATAAATGAACATTTTTTCCAATTTGCGCACAACTGCCTACCGTTGCCCATGTATCGACCATAGTACCTGCAGAAACATAGGCTCCAATATTTACATACGAAGGCATCAGAACAGCGCCGGTTTCGATATAAGAACCATAACGCGCAACAGCAGGAGGCACTACCCTCACCTTTCTATCGGCATAGCCCTTTTTTAAAGGAATTTTATCCCAATACTCGATATCGCCAGCATGCATCGTTTGCATATTCATAATTCCAAAATATAATAAAATTGCTTCTTTAACCCAGACATTAACCTGCCATTGACCGTTTTCTGAAGGTTGAGCGACTCGAATTTTACCTTGGTCGAGAAGTTCAATGGCATCAAGTATGGCTTTTTTTACCTCAGGTTTAGTTAAATCCCTTTTTTCGCTTAAATAAACTTCATGAATTATTTTTTCTATATCCTGCATTTTTTCCTCATATTTATTGAACAATTTATATACCGTCACTTCTCTGCTTGATTTCATCATGTAAA
>JAOUFY010000052.1 GCA_029857955.1 Spirochaetia bacterium | reverse complement strand
AGCAGGAATGAAATGGACTACCGAGGGCGCGAATGCTATTGCAAAACTTAGAACAACCTATCTGTCGGGACAATGGGATACCATGTGGCAAGCTGCATGATGCCCTATATAATTCACTCACACCCCCGAACTCCCGTCCGAAGGTCAGTACAAACTTATTGACGCCTTTAAAAGGTTCTAAAAATAGCCTACAGGTATACTTCAATGGAAGCAGGGTGCAATTCCCTCGCGAACCCGTCACTGTAATTGAAGTCAAGTCTGCAAATGTCACTGGAAAATTCTGGGAAGACGCAGATAAGATATATTCATAAGTCAGGAAACTTTGGTATACGCAAAACAGTTCAACTTCGTGGAAAAAGTTAGAATGAAGCAATTCGTTAATTTTAAATTAAATGTAATTTCTCTAATCTTTTCTTTACCACAAAAGAACTTTAAGAAAAGGGAAAAATGCAATTTAAAAACTCATCACATTTGATTCTTATATTTATTCTGATTATCATTTTACCGCAGAGCCTGTTTGCCATGCACATCATGGAAGGTTTTTTACCTGTTTACTGGAGCATCACATGGTTTATCGTTATTATACCTTTTCTACTCATCGGATTGATGCAGATTCGTAAAAAGGTCAACGAAAACTCTAAAGTAAAAATTTTACTCGGCGTGGCCGGAGCTTTTATGTTTGTTCTTTCTGCTTTAAAACTACCTTCGGTTACCGGCAGCTGTTCTCATCCAACGGGCGCTGGACTTGGCGCTATTCTATTTGGTCCCTTTGTAATGACCGTTCTGGGAAGCATCGTATTGATTTTTCAAGCATTGCTACTTGCTCACGGCGGTATCACCACCCTTGGAGCCAATACATTTTCTATGGCCGTTATCGGCCCTTTCGTGGCTATACTCATTTATAAAATATTTGATTTTTTCAAGGCGCCTCGCTGGTTGTCGGTTTTTTTATGCGCTTTTTTAGGCGATCTGGCAACCTACACAATGACGGCTTCACAACTTGCATTGGCCTTTCCCTCGGCAAACGGGGGCATCAGCACTTCTTTGATTAAATTTTTAAGTATATTTTCTTTTACTCAAATACCTCTGGCCATAAGCGAAGGCATACTGACCGTATTGATATTTAATTTTATACTTAAACATAATAAAGAAGAACTGAAAATACTAAATTTGCTTAAAGACTGATGGCCTATGAATAAAAAATTTCCGCCTGGGTTTATAAAAAATTTTATTTTAATTTTTATACTCATTGCCTTGATCGTTTTACCATTTTGGTTTGCAAAAGATCACAAGTTTATCGGCACCGATGATATCGCATCAAAGGCCATAACCGAGATCAATACAAACTATAAACCATGGTTTCAATCGTTGTGGAGCCCGCCAGGTAAAGAGATCGAAAGTTTGTTGTTTGCTCTCCAGGCTGCCATAGGCGCCGGATTTATCGGCTATTACATTGGTCTTATGACAGGAAGATCTAAAAAATAAAATGAATTATAAACATTGGTTTTTTTCTTGTGGATTTGCTTTATTTATCGTAAATATTTATTCAAGGCGGAAAATTTATGATTTACATTGACAAGTACGCCTATTTTAATCGGCTGAAAGATGTGCATCCTGTGGAAAAATTTTCGCTGGCGATATTTACCTTGTTCATCACCGTAGCTTCAAATTCAATTTTTATTCCGGCCATAAGCTTTGCAATAATGAGCTTGATTATTTTATTGGCTGCGCGTATTCCCCTGTTTTTTTACGCGAAGCTTTTATTACTGCCTTTGTTTTTTTTATTTGCGGGAGTCTTGTCTGTTGCAACCAACTTAAATGATCAAGATATGATCTGTAGCGTTCTATTTACAGGCCATCGGTTTTGCGTAAGCGCGTCGAGCCTGAATGAAGCTGTAAAAATTTTTACAAAATCCATGGGTTCAATTTCATGTCTGTATTTTCTGGTTCTTACCGTTCCTGTTACTGAAATCATCAATATTTTAAAAAAATTTAAAACTCCGATTTTGTTCCTTGAGCTGTTGGTGATTGTTTATAAATTTATTTTTATTATTTTTGAAACCATGGATCGTATTTATATTTCTCAAAAATCAAGGATGGGCTATGAGAATTATAAATTAAGCTATAAATCATTAAGTAAATTAATTTCATCTGTTTTTATTATTTCTTTAAAACGTTATGAGGATCTCTACCATGCGCTTGAATCGCGCTGTTTTACCGGAGATTTTCATTTTTATCAACGAAAATACAATTTTTCAAAAATAAATATTTTTGTCATTTTTATGTTTGACGGTATTTTACTGGCAATGAGTTTTTTTAGCAGGGGGCAATTTTGAACAATACCCCTTTCATGATTGAGCTGGCTGATGTAACGTTTGAATATCCTGATAAAACGGCTGCGGTTAAAAACCTGTCTTTAAAAATAAAAGCCGGCGAAAAAATTGCAATCCTCGGAGGAAATGGAGCCGGTAAGTCCAGTCTGTTTCTTCTCTTAAATGGAATTCATAAAACAGGCAGCGGCAAATTATATTTTAAAGGTCAAGAGGTTAAATACAGTAAAAAAGATTTATTAAATTTACGTAAAAGTACGGGTATTGTATTTCAAGATCCCGAAACCCAGATTTTTTCATCGAGCGTATATGAAGAAATTTCTTTTGGTCTTGAAAATTTAAAATACGCGGAAAATGAAATTAAAGCAAGGGTTGATCATGCCCTGCAATTGCTCGAAATTGCCGATATAAAACAAAAACCTACCCATTTACTCAGCTATGGCGAAAAAAAGAAAGTTTCGATCGCCGGTATCCTTGTTATGGATCCTGAAATTTTAATCCTCGATGAACCGGATGCCTGTCTTGATCCGGTGACTGTAAGTAATTTAATAAAACTCCTCGATGACCTTCATCAAAAAGGAAAAACCATTCTCATGTCTACACAGGATGTTAATTTGGCTTATTCCTGGGCAGAACGCATCATTGTCATGAAAAATGGTATAATTTTAAAAGACGGATTGCCGTCTGAAATTTTTTCAAATTTAAAAGTCATTAAAGAGGCTTCTCTTGAATTACCTGTTGTGTATGAAATCGCAGTAAAGTTAAACATTCAAAGTAAATTTAAACAAAAACCAAACATTAAAAAAGATGATTTAATAAAATACATTAAGAAAAATATTTCCCCTTGATATTTAAATATGAATGGAATTTTCTATTCTTAAAACCAAAGTTTCAAAATCATTAACAGGTACAGGTCTGCCAAATAAATACCCCTGATAGGTTTTACAGCCATTTTGAAAAAGAAAACTCATCTGTTCTTCTGTTTCGACCCCCTCTGCGATGACATTTAAACGAAAGTTATCTGCCAGACTTATAATAGTTTTTACCATCATCGCGTCATTTGGGTCTGTTGTAATATCCCGAACAAAACTTTGATCTATCTTTAACTGGTGAATCGGCAATTGTTTTAAATATGACAATGACGAATACCCTGTACCAAAGTCATCTATGGACAACCAGACGCCAAGATCTTTTAACGCATTCATTTTTGTAACAACATTTACCACATCATTTAGTAAAACATGCTCGGTTAATTCCAGCTTTAAATGTGATGGATCAATATTATATTTTTCAATATTAGAACGTATCGTTTCTACAAAATTAACAAGACCAAACTGTCTGGCGCTGACATTTATTGATAGCGTTAGGTGACGTAACTTTTCATTTTTAGACCATAATGCAAGCTGTTTACAGGAATTGTCAATTACCCATTGACCGATATCGAGAATCAAAGTACTTTCTTCTGCAACCGGAATAAACTGAGTCGGCGGAATAAAACCGCCAGTCGGAACTTGCCAACGGATCAAAGCCTCGGCGCCTAAAGGTTTAAATTCATTATCAACCTGTATCTGATAATACAACATCAACTCTTTGTTACTAATGGCCGTGCGAAGATTTGATTCCAAAGTGGCGTGATTTTCAATAGTTTCCTGCATAAGGGGATCAAAAAAACGTAACGTATTTCTTCCTGATTCTTTTGCCCTGTACATGGCCATATCCGCTGATCTTATGAGATCTACAGTTGATTTTTCATTACCGTAGAACATACAAACCCCAATACTGGATGAAGAAAAAAACTGATAATCCTTAAGCAGATAGGGATTTGTTAAAGAACTTCTTATTTTTTCAGCAAGCATTGCTGTTTTTTGTAAGGCATTGTTTAAGTCTAAACTGATATTTTCGATAAGTATAACAAATTCATCCCCTCCGAGTCTTGCCACTACATCCATTTCTCCAAGGCAACCAGTGATTCTCCTGCCGACTTCGATCAGTAAAAGATCTCCATATTCATGCCCTTTCATATCATTTAAACTTTTAAACCTGTCCATATCCAGGAACATCACAGCTCCGTAATTTTTAGACTGCTCCGATTTAGACAAAGCTAAACGGAACCGGTCTAAAAAAAGTCGGCGGTTTGGTAAATTTGTAAGTGTATCATAATAGGCCAAATTTCGAATTTCATCTTCAGCATTTTTACGAATAGTGATGTCGTTAAAAATACCTACATATTGAATTGTTTGTCCTTTTTTATTTTTAACTGCCGTTATTGACAACCATTTCGGATAGATCTGTCCATTTTTTTTTCTATCCCATATTTCGCCTGCCCACGATCCCGTGCTAATCAATTTCTTCCACATATCAGCATAAAAAGCCTTATCATGACGGCCAGATTGCATGATTTTGGGATTTTTACCGATCACCTCTTCAGAAGAATAACCTGTAATATTTTGAAAAACTTTATTTACACGAACAATTTTGACCTCGGCATCTGTTATCACAATCGCTCCATGAGAATCAAAAGTGACAGCCGCGATATCTAATTCGTCTTCAATTCGACGCTGCTCTGTTATATCTTGAATTGCGCCATAAAATCTAAAAATCTTTCCCGATGAATCCAATAAATATGAAGCATGTTCATTTACCCATTTAATTCGTCCATCCGGCAGCAACAACCTGTGAACAGTTTCAAATGATTTGTATACTTTAAATAGTTGATTATAGGCTTCGTTTATTTCTTCTCTGTCATCAGGATGAATTAAATTTAAAAACTCCTCATAGGACGGAGTAAAGTTTACAGGGTCCTGCTCAAAAATCCGGAATGTTTCTTCTGACCATGTTAATTTATGATACATCACATCGATGTCCCAGCTTCCAAGATGCCCCAGCCTTTGTGTTTCATCTAATAAAACCTTACTTTGCAACAATTCAGTAAATTTTCGGGAAGTTATGTCTCGGGATAAAACAATAAAATGCGGAACTTCACCGTACTTAACCGGCATACTGTTTACAGAAAGTTCTAAATATATTTTCCCGTTTTGTAATTCAAGTTCAATGGTTGTTCCGTAATGCCATCCATTTTTATTTGCCATACGTATGGATGACATGATCAATTCAGCGGAATGAGAAGGAAATACTTCAGTTACATTTTTATTTATAATATCAGAAGCAGTTAGTGCTATTTGTCCAAACCTTGGCGCCTGATAATTGTAAAAATATCCATCAAGATCAATTTCAAACATAAGGTCCGGCAGAGCATCCAGTATCGACTTAATTCGTTGATTTGCTCCACGGAGTTCATACTCCTTGCGTTTGTAAGCGGATATATCATGGATGATAAAAATAAATTTTTGAACTTGAGGATCCGTAATCTGTATATTTGAAATTGAAATAGATACTGGTATGTTTATCCGGCTTTTAGACAAGCAAACTGTTTCAACGCCGGCAAAATATCCTTTCTCAACCGGAGCTTTTGATAAATGCTCAAACAAAAACATCTCTCCTGGAAATAAAATTTCAATAGAGTTTCCGATTAATTCATTTTCTTCGTACCCCAGCAGTATCTTGCTTCCTTGATTTGTATCAAGTATTTTTAAGTCAGAATCGGTTATAACCAAAACATCTACCATTGTTTTGAGTATACTTTCAAAGAAATTTTTTGTTATTGTTGTTGCTCCAAGTTCTTCTCCAAGCATATTTAAAGCGCCGATGATTCCATCAACCTCATCAAAATTATCCGATGGAATTTCTCTTGCTTCTAAATTTCCGGCACCAAACTCCATTAGAAGATTAAATATTTTTTCAATTCGTAAATCCTTTGAAAAGTTTTTTTCTATCATAATTTTAAAGCCATACTATTTTCTAAAAAATTTAACATTATTAATACGATAATCATATTAAGCTTTGTAATTTTTTAACCAGTCCATCGCCATATCTTCTGATGTAAAAAACCTCAAAGAAAACAAATTGTTATTCATCGTTTTATTGAGCACCAGCAAAAATATTGATAATATATGAGAAAATGGCGACGTACGAAGTACTGCAACGGCAGATGCAATTTGACGAGTATTTTTTATGTAATAAAGCCTTGCATCGCGACTCATCGATTTTTGAGAGTTTGGGTTTATAAATACTGGTAATCTTTCTCCCCTGGAAAATTCCTGAAGAGCTGACAAATTTGTTTCAGCATCTTCAAGGGTTTCTTCCGTACCAGGTCGATAAACCACCTTCACTATACCTTCTTTAGTTTTCCATATTTTTGCATTTCGTGTATTAATTTCATTACTCATACTTTACACAGATTAAAAGATAAATATATTATACTTCTTTCATACCAATACGGTATCTGACAGTAATTTACCGCTTTACCGACTATATTGTAGTATACATATAATTTTAGACTTTATCTATTTTTATTAACACCGGAAATTCATTGTTCCATCACTAATTTTAGTGCGACCTTGTATTTTTATTCATTTTTTGTTAAAAAACTGTATTTTATCAAAAATACACGATTTGCTTATCAAATAAACAACCCGAATATAAAAAGGGTTTGACACGGTATCAATATAACTCAATCTATTCATTAACATTTCACATTACTTTTGAAATGTAATTATTATTAAAAAGAAGAAAAATAGATTGTTTTGGTATAAATATGTTTAAAAAAGGAGATTATGTCGTTTACCCTATGCACGGTGTCGGAAATATTGTAGATATTACCAAAAAGACCGTGTTAAAAGAAGAGCAGAATTATTATGTTGTTGAATTAATCAATACCAGAATGCGGGTCATGGTACCTGTAGCCAGAGCGGAAGAAATTGGCTTACGTCATATTATTAAAAAAAACGAAGTAGCCAAAATTATTAAATTACTTCAGGAAGAATTTATCGAACAGGAAGAAGACTGGAAAATACGTTATCAAAATAACCTTCTAAAAGTAAAATCCGGTTCCATTTTATCGGTTTCGGAAGTCTGCCGTAATTTATATAAACGAGCCCGCGATAAAGAACTTTCTATAATGGAAAGAAAACTATATGAATCTGCATATAGTTTAGTTATCAATGAAGTTGCCCTTGCAAAAAATTTGCAAGTAGAAGAAGCTGGCAACATGATATCTGAAGTCTTGTCCGGCTAATGCTCTTTCGACAAAATCTCACATTGAAATATAGTATATGATTTTTTGTTGGCTTTAACTGACAAAGAAACATGATTGCTTGCTTTAAAACTTCCAAAACGATGCTATTTTAATGGAGGAAAATTATGTCTAAAATATATATTTATATTATCTCATTAGTTACCGCTGCCGCAATATATCTTATCACAAATTCAACTACAGGAATCATCCTTGCTGTAAGTTGTGCAGTTGCAATAGCCGCTATCCCTTTTGTTATAGATCTTTTTAAAGATAAAAACACACTTTCAAATATACTGGCAACAACCATGGGTATTATCCTGGCTCTTGTCGGGTTTGGGGCGGCATTTCCAGTTTTACGCGTTCTACCTGAATTTGCGCAATATGGAATTCTAGGTGTTTTAATAACATTGATCAGCTATGTATTTTATAAATATCAACAGGAAGTCGGTTTTAACCTTGTTTCCGGAATTGGAAAGCCTGGAGAAGTAATTGAACCTATCGGTAAAATTGTAACTCCTAAAATATTGGACACAAGTATTGTCATTGATGGTCGAATCATTGATCTGGCTTCCACAGGATTTATAGAAGGACCGCTCATTGTACCTAATTTTGTACTTCGCGAAATTCAATTGATTTCTGATTCTGCTGATGCCATTAAAAGAAATCGAGGCCGTCGCGGACTGGATATGTTAAATACATTACAAAAACGACCTGATCTTGAAGTTAAAATATCATATCTGGACTATACCGAAACTCGCGAAGTTGATGCGAAACTCATCCGATTGGCAAAAGAATTAAAAGGTAAATTGATCACTAATGACTTTAACCTTAATAAAGTTGCCGAGCTTCAAGACATTGACGTTTTAAACATAAATAATCTTGCAAATGCCTTAAAACCTGTTGTACTTCCCGGCGAAGAAATGGACGTTCAGGTAGTTAAAGAAGGTAAAGACGAAAATCAAGGTATTGGATATCTTGATGACGGAACCATGGTGGTCATTGAAAATGGCGGAAAAATGCTTGGAAAACGATTAAAAGTAAACGTAACAAGCGTTATACAAACCAATGCCGGAAAAATGATTTTTACAAAAGTAATCGTTAAAAGTTAATTTTAAAACATCAAAACGGATGATTCAAAAAACCAGTCATACAACCTTGATGTTATTACTTGCGGGATCCGGCAGCAGATTTGAAAGCCGAATCCCCAAGCAATTTTTAAACTTAACCAACACTGAAGACAATGTACCTCTTTTTATACAATCCGTTATTGCCCTGAGTAAATTTGTTTTTATTGATCATTTAATACTGGTTGTAAGTAAAGAATATATCGAAAGTACAGAGTTCCTTGAGCCCCTAAATACATATAAAAAGTCAATTTCATCAATGAGAATTGATATTGCTGAAGGGGGTAAAACCCGTCATGAAAGTTTTTTAAAAGGCGCCGATCTGGTATCGCACCATGAAAACAGCTCATTGATGATACATGATGCCAATCGTCCTTTTATATCTGAGTCATTCGGTTTATCCATTTCAGAGCAATTAAATACCTTATCGAATCAAAGAGCCTGCCTGATTCCTGTAATACCTACCATAGATTCTCTATGTAAAGTTTCCCTGGAAGGTGAAAATTGGGGACAAATCATCAATTACATTCCAAGAGAAAATACATACCGGATTCAAACCCCTCAGTTGATTTTTTCTCCGATACTTGAAGAGGCTCTTGCAAAAGCCAAAATGTACTCAACAGGAACGGAATACACGGACGAAGGTTCCTTTATGTCAAGTATGGGATTTAAGGTTTTTACATTTGCAGGAGATCCCGCAAACATTAAAATCACTACTAAAAACGACCTCTTATGAATTTTCGAATTGGATCGGGTTTTGACGTTCACAAAATTTGTCCAGGAAAAGGGATGTACCTTGGCGGCGCATTTATTCCGGAAGAAATTTCGCTTGTCGGACATTCAGATGCAGATGTCTTGATTCATGCCATTTGCGACGCCATCTATGGAGCTCTTGCCAAGGGCGATATCGGCGTTCATTTTCCAGATTCACTTGAAGAAAACCGTGGCCGATCCAGCAGTGAATTTCTAAAACATGCTACCGGACTTTTAAACGAAAAAAAATATACGATCTCAAATCTTGATACTACAATCATCTGTGAAAAACCTAAAATCACTCCCCACAGAGAAGCTATTAGAAGCAGTCTTTCTAAAATTATGAAACTTTCTATCGATCAAATCAGCGTCAAAGCTACCACCACTGAAAAACTTGGCTTTAGCGGTCGGGGCGAAGGTATTGCCGCCGCAGCTCATATTTTAATTTTTCAACATTAGCAATCATATAAAGCTAAATTTCATATATTGAATTTTTATCAAAATTTTAATGCGATTTATTATAAAATAAAAATATTTTAACTGTAAAAATTTATTATTTCTTTAAATATATAGTTAGATGTTGACTATAGAACAATCCAAAGCTTCAGAATCATTATGGGTAAAAAATTCAAATGGGGAGGCAACCATTGTACAACTTGTCGCAGGCGCTGGTTCTGGCAAAACCACTACATTAATTCAAACGCTTGAGACAGGAATCCATAATGGTTACGATTCCAGTCAAATATGTTTGATCACGTTCACTCGTAAAGCGGCAGCAGAAATGCTTGAAAGAATGAAAGCTAGAAATCTTCAAGCCGGTTATGTCGGAACCATGCATGCCCTTGGGTGGCAAATCATAAAAAGCATGCATGGATTTAACAAGAAAATATTGCTTCACAAAGAAAATATTTTATATGATATAATTCGCACTGATTTTAAACAATATTCCCATATTCCCGTTGACGTTGTTTTGCGAGGACGAATTTTTAATGAAGATGAGCAAAATCGCCTGCATTATACATACACTTTATATAAATCAAATAACAATTTAATTGATTTGGATGATTTAATATTTGAAGCCACTCGAATTTTAAGAAAAAATCCAGAAAAATTTCCCTATTCCTGCGTACTTGTTGACGAATTTCAAGACACTTCGCCTGATCAGCTGGATTTTATAAAATCCATGACATTTAAAAAACTTTTTGTTGTCGGAGATGACTGGCAGTCAATTTACAAATTCAGGGGAGCTGACGTAGGAATTGCGTTAAATTTCAATAAAACATTTAGTGGAGTTCAACGATTATTTTTAACCGATAATTTTAGAAGTCAACGAAACATTGTTACACTTGGCAACAAAGCAATCAAGCTTTCAAAAAACTACATTCGAAAAAAACTTAGAGCACATCAGCAAAAAACGTCGCGCCCTATATGTCACATTGCCAGACAAAATGAAGATATTTCGTTGATTTGGAGACTTTATTTGGAGAAGTATTTTTATAAAAGTAAATACAAGCCTCTTACAGTACTGGTAAGAACAAATCATATTCGAAAAATTGTTGAATCAATTATTCCTGAAAATGTTTCTGTTATGACGATTCATTCTTCCAAAGGAATGGAGTTTGAAAATGTTTTAATTTTTGGAATTGCAGATCATGTATTCCCTCACCGATGGAATGACTACAATGAAGAAGTTCGTTTGTTGTATGTAGCCATCACACGCGCTAAAAAAAATCTGGAATTTCTAAGCTGGGAAACCGATACAAAATATTCAAGTTTTATGCCGTTTCTGGTCAAGCACTGCAAGTTAAATTATTTAAATTAAAAAAAATATTTCACGGAATTCCGGTTTATTTTAAGCTGTTCCGCGCAATAAAGTACGGGCATGATCAAGAGCTGATTTTGTTATGGTTTCGCCACCAATCATTCGAGCTAATTCTTCGACTCTTTGATCTTCTGTTAATTTTTGAATGCGGGTACCCTTTTGTATATCTTTAATCACTTTATAATGTGTCACAGAAGGATTGGAGAGACCGGCAATTTGATGAAGATGAGTAATGACAAATAGCTGTGCATTTTTAGAAAGCTGATTAAGCTTGTTACCGACCATTTCTGCAACTCTGCCTCCGACCCCTGCGTCAACTTCGTCAAATATCATCGTTGAAACAGGATCTGAATCAATGATAACCTTTTTTAAAGCCAGCATAATACGGCTCATTTCACCGCCTGAAGCTATTTTTCTAAGAGGCCGCAGTACATCCTGATCATTCGATGCCAGTAAAAATTCGATCACATCAAAACCGGCAGGCTGGATCATGTATTTTTTTTCAGGTTCTTTTCCAACGTATTCGCCGTCGGGACCAAATACCCATTTTATAGAAATTCGGATTTTTGTATCTGGCATCCCCAGGTCAGCAAGTTCCTTCTGAACCAGTTTTTCCAGGTCTGCCGCAACCCTTTTTCGTGTTTCTGAAATCGACAGGGCACGCTCAATAAGTTCATTACTCAACTTCTCAATGTTGTTTCTCAACTGTCTTTCTTCATCTGAAGACAATTCGATACCTGATATTTCATTTTTAATTTCTTCCAGATGAGACTGTGCGCTTTCAACCGTAGGTCCGTATTTACGAATTATATTTTGCAATACATCAATTCTTTCTTTAATTGAATTAACCTCTTCAGGGCTGTAGTTAATAGAGTCGGCTTTTGCCCTGATTTCACCTGCAGAATCGGACAAAAGATAATAGGCCTCCTGGACTGAATTAAAAATTTTCTCGATGTCAGGATCATACTGAGAGTGTTTTTCGAGTATTTTTTCCATATACGATAATTCATTTACAATGTTGCCTTCTTCACCAAGCAGCCTGTCGTATATTCCGGCAAGATCTTTAATCAATTGTTCGGCATTGTCTAAAACCTTTTCTCTAACAGCAAGTTCGTCAAATTCCTGATTACCTTTTAAATCGGCTTTTTCAATTTCATCAATTTCATATTTTAAAATCTCAAGTCTGCGGTTTTTTTCGTCTTCATTTAACGAAACACTTTTTAATTTTTGTTTTAGCTCTTCTCTTTTATAGAATAACTTTTTAAATTCATTAACAAATAAAGTTAAACCGGCATAGCGATCGAGAATGGATCTATGCGATGATATATCGAGAATATTTTGATGTTCGTTTTGACCATGAATGTCGAGTAAAAAACTTCCAATTTCTTTTAATAATTGAACTGGAACCTGTTGAGAGTTTATGTAACATCTGCCTTTACCCTCTACTGTAATTTCTCTTTTAATTACAAGATTATCATCATCAATGGCGTGTTTTTGTAAAAACTCAATCAATCCTTCATTTTTATCTGTCGTAAAAGACGCCTCTACAATCGATCTCTGCGCCCCGCTCTTTATCATATCTGTCGAAGCTCTGGATCCCATGAGAAGATTTAACGCTCCTAAAATAATGGATTTTCCCGCGCCGGTTTCTCCAGTGATGATGTTTAAACCGCTGCCAAAACCAATTCTTATTTCGTTGATCAGCGCAAAATCTTTTATGTATAATTCATCAAGCATATTTATTTAATAACTTTTTTTCTAATGATACCGGCAACTTCGTAAGGCGTTAACCCGTCGGTGTTTACCTCAAAATCAGCAATTTTTTCAAACCAGGGTTTTCTTTTTTCAAGAATTTTTTTTAAATCCCCCTGCAACACCGGTCGGCTAGATTTGTTTCTTATTTTTTCTAATCTTGTCAACAACTTTGCATCCGGCAAATTCAAATAAACACAAAAAAACTGATTCGATAATATTTCATTTTTTTCAACAGAAAAATTTCCATCATGGCCTTCAAGAATACCGCCGCCGCAGTCAAGAATCAATTTTTCCCGATCCGCCTGAGATCTTAAATATTGCAGTTCCAGATCGCGAAAATAATTCCAGTCGTTTGCTTCTACAATTTCGGTAATAGTTCTGCCCTCATTACTTTCAATTTCAGAGTCAAGAACGTATAACGGAAATTTAGTTTTCTTGCTCAGAAGTCTTGATACGGTACTTTTTCCAACTCCGCGAAAACCCAGTATGGCTATTTTGCTGTGCACTAACTATTCCTTGTCAGAAAATTTTACCAAACATTTTTTCACCTAACGTCGATAACGATGGGGGTAGCGCGTAATCAGGGCTGAAAAAGCCGCAAACTTTTAGAAACACCCTATACGCGCGCAGGGGGCTGCCCCCTGCTTTTTATGTTTTGGTTTTTTTCTCAAGTATTTACTCAATCATATCAAGTAAATACTTTTCTATTTTTTCTTATCACCTAAACCAAGCTCAACCTTTAGAGCTTTTTCCATTACTGAAACAGGAGCCTTTGTTCCCGTAAATAATTCAAATTGCCGCACGCCCTGATAAAGCAACATCTTATACCCGGGAATGACCTCAAGTTTTTTCTTCTTCGCCAGCTTGACGAAAGGAGTCAATTCCGGATTATACACAATGTCAAAAATAACCTGCCCCTTGCCGATGAAATCCGCAGAAAGCGGACTTTGCATGGAATCCGGATGACCTGTCATACCCATAGGTGTCGTTTGAATGATCATGTCATATGTCTTGATCATCGAGGTATCGTTTAATTGGCGCTCATATTTATGTTGAATTTTAGGCTGTTTTTTTTCATCTGAATAAAAAATTTCAATTTCAGGATATTTACGTAATGAATGAACACCTCTCACGATACTTCGCGTCGTGTGTATGTTTCTTGCCAGAATTCCTAGCTTTTGGGGATTTTCTTTCAGCAGAGAAAAAATAATGGATCGCGATGAACCCCCTGAGCCAATGACCAAAATATTTTTGCCTTCAATTTTAAAGCCATGATTTTTAATTGCATCCACTGCGCCGTCTCCATCTGTCGTATAACCGGTTAGAAGTCCCGACTTGCCCCACATTATTGTGTTTACTGAGCCCACTTGAATTGCAAGCGGATCAACTTGATCAAGGGCTCTCTTGATATTTATCTTGTGGGGTATTGTAACCGACAGTCCTTTAATTCCAAATTGTTTCATGGAATACTTGATATTGATTAAACTTTTCATCGGAAACGGCAAATAAACGGCATTGATTCCATTAGCATCAAAACCGCTGTTGTGCATTGCAGGAGAAAGAGTATGCCCTAATGGATAGCCAATGATTCCATATATGGCTGTTTTTGAATCAATTTTCACAATTTTTCACTTTGTCCGGAGTTTTCAATAATCTGAATAATAAATCTCATGCCCGCTATGTTTTCATTTTCCTTTAGCACGGGAACAATTTTTTCTATAAATGATTGATTTACAACTTCTGTCATCATCATAACCGGAGTTCTCTTTATGCCCATCTCAGTCTCGCCGGAGTCAACTTCGCCGTAACGTACATGGGAATCTTTCCATTCTAAAATATCATCATCGAGGGCAACTTGAAATCTTGTGATCTCATTCGTACCGTCGCTTGAAGGTTGTTTCTTTTGCCAGATATGAATGGATATTTTTTGAAATGGATCATGAATAAATCTATACGTTTCATTTTCATTCTGGTATTTAAGATATTTTTGATTGACCTCAAATAAAGTCATCAATGCGTGCGCTGAGAATCTTTTCTCTTTTTATACAACATCAGTCGTTCAACTAAAAAATCATTAAAATCCATTTTTCTACCGTCAATATAAATGGTTGGAGTTCCATTTATCCCCATATCATTTGCTTCTTGAACATCATTATCTATGGCTTGCTTTGTTCCCATATCATCCATACATGCAGAAATCATCGTACGGCTTAATCCGACTGCGGCGGAGAGATTTAAAGCGTCGTCTTTTGAAACGCCTTTTATCAAAGCATCCTGATTATCAAAAATATAATGATGAAGATCCCAGAATCTGTTTTGCTTTAGCGCACAATACGAGGCATATGCCAGTAAACACGAACCCTGGTGAAATGGTCTTGTAATGGCAGGGTTACATGCCTGATCTAAAGGATAGTGCCGAAAAGTAAAACTTACTTCATCAGGATATTTTTTCATAAAACGATCAAGTTCTTCGGCCATATGACGGCAGTGAGGACAAAGATAATCGGCAAACTCTACAATGTTGATCAATCCTTTTATTGGTCCTTTTTTAGAAAGTGGATTGTATTTAAATTGTTTTTCAGGCGAATTCTCATAAGCTTTAATATATTCATTTTCTGCAATGATGAGATGATCAACATAGGAGCCGCGAGAACTTACAGAACTTCCTTTGGTACCTGATGAATAGGCGTAATTAAAAAAACCGCCTGAAACGAGAATAAGTACAGAAAGTATAAATATTACCTGTTTCATAGATACCTTTTCTGTCTGCCATTCATTTAAATCAGGAATAAAACCAGACTTATTGTTTAAAACTTTTAGATACGATAATATTAAAATAACAAGAGTAGCGGCATAAGTAATTGCACATAAAGTACAAATGGTTTCAGCTTCAAGGATAGAATACGATAGAAGTCCTAAATCTGTAATCATGGCAATAACAGAAAGTATAAAAATAATTTTTGAGAAGGATTTTCCTCTGTCTGAATACAATCCCAGAAATACAACAAATCCATAGTAAACATAGCCAAAATACGCAAGAGGGATGCCGAATATCTCTGAGATATCCGAACGATTAAGAACATTACAACCGTTATTTTCGCTTACTCCGCAAAGAGGCGATTTATAAGAAAAATCCACATGATGTTTTAATAATATCAGAGATACAATACCGCCGATCAAAGCTACAATTGAAATTATATATTTAAAATTTTTTTGCATTTTTTTTTCCGTTTATACTCCAAACCATGATATAAAGGATGATCGTCAAATAGTTTTTATGTTGATCCGCTCGCTTTTAAAAAATCTGTTTACCCCTAAACCCTATGCAGTTTAAATAATCTGGTTTTTAAATAGGCATGAAATTTTTATCCTAACGAAATTCCAAAGGTATGAATTGGTTTAAGTTTTTTTTGTTTTGGAAATCAAAATCTCATAAATTCGATCTACCATTTCTGAAAATTTAACATCGGAATCCAGTTTTATTTTTACTTTTTTTTCAGCATTCATAACGGTGGTATGGTCATTTCGGCCAAAAGCATTGGCGACATTTAGCAATGTTAATTCAGGCATGACTTTTCTGACAAGGTACATGGCAATGTGTCTTGCCCATACTACACTTTCAATTCGGCTTTTTCCAAGAATATGATCAGGTTTTACTCCGCTTTCGCTGGATACTTCCATCAACACGTCGTCGACAGATATATTTACTTTTTGTTCGCGCGATATTTCTTTGACAATTTCATTTGCCATGCTCATATCGACTTCTTTTTTTCTCATTTCAGAGCTGAATTTTAACTTTATCAAAGCTGCCTCAAGAAGTCTTACCTGGCTTTTTTCATGTGTCGCGATAAAACGCAAAACTTCTTTTGGAACCTTAAGTTCCATCTCCAGTGATTTTTTTATTAAAATAGCTTCTCTTGTTTCCAGGTTAGGAGGCTTGATATCAACAATTAAACCGGATTGAAACCGGCTGATTAAACGATCTTTCAAGGTCGCCAGTTGTTGAGGAGGCCTGTCGCCTGATATAACAATTTGTTTGTTATTTTGGTATAAATGATTAAAAATATGAAATATTTGTTCCTGAGTATAATCGGCTCTTTCACTGATAAACTGGATATCGTCAATTAACAACACATCTGCGTTTCTATATTTAGCCTGATAACCAAGACCGGTTTTTTTCTGGGCCGCCTCGACTATGTCGTTTTGAAAGGCCTCAGAAGGTACATATAAAACCTTCATCCAGGGATAATGTTCAGCAATGTAATTTGCCATAGCCATCATCAAGTGAGTCTTGCCAAGTCCAACACCTCCAAACAGGTACAAAGGATTGTGGAATTTTTTAGGATTCTGCGCAGCGCCAAGAACCGCCATATAGGCATATTCATTGGAAGGTCCTTTTACAAATCTTTCAAATGTATAATTGGTATTTATATAATTCTTGCTGGACTCACGATGATTCATACGACTATCTGAAGAATGCTCTTCTTCAAAAATATTAAATTGATCCGGAATGCCCTGCTTTTTAGAACGATATTTACTGGAGGCGTTTACGCTGTTTTTTTTATCGGAAATTTTTAATTGTACGTCAATATCTTTATGCGCAACTTCTCTGGCAAATGTTGTCAAAAGGTTCATGTAACGGTTCTTTATATGCGAAAGGATCTTGCCGTCAGAACTTGCAATGATCAATTTATCTTCGTTCCACTCCAATGGTCTTATGTCATTAAAAAAAATATCGAAAAATTGACTGGGGATTTCTTTCTGTAGTTTTCCGTAGAATTGACTCCATCGCTCAGATTCCAGATTTATATGATCATGATTGCTGCTGCCGAGCATAAATTTTCCCCTCCGTACGTAATAAATGACATCGGATGTGTGAGGTTAAAAAGGTACTTCGACAAGCTAATTTTTAATTACGTGTCCTGATTTTTTTACCCCAATGCAACACAATTGTGTATAATAAGGAGTCTACTTTATGTCACATTAGATGGCAATAATATTCAAATTACATTATAATGATATATTTCTCATCAGAGTATCATTTCCAGTTGTCATTTATGTTAGAACCGGAATAGTCTGCACCAGTAGTATCAACAAGAACGCAGACAAGATCATATAAAAAAGAAAAAGTACCGGCCTTTTCATTCGGATGACTGACGATCTTAAGTCCGTCAAATCGGAATTCTAAAACTTTTCTATTTAATCTGTTTCGATGTGAAACTGAAATTGGAACAGGAACTTCAAGCCTTTTCCAGCCATTAAAACTTAAATCGCCAATTTTAACCGGTATCTTTTCATGAATTTGATTTGAAAACAAAGCATAAATCGCATGTTTTTTATTCATTCCATAAACCCACATGGATATAGCAATGGGTCGACCTGTAACAAAATGTCTGTCTTTTTCAGGAATCTCGATGACCTGATAGTCAATACCTGGATTTGAAAAATAAGCAATGAGTTCTTGTGAAGAATTCTGGGCTGTTGAAATCGTTCTTTCGTGAATTTTAGCAGAATCTGCAAGTAATTCCATTTCTTTCTTGAACATTTTTTCAAGCTCGTCATTGCCATAATTTCGAAGATTTCGGTCAAGAGGGGTATTTCTTACAAATCGAAGTTTACTTTGAATGCCTAAAGAATTTGTTAACTCCCATTGAATTCTATCCTCAAAATCATCGAGAATTCGCATATCAATATTTTTTGAAGGCTTTAAGTTTCTCCACAAAACATTGTCTCTGGCAAATAAATGCTGCGCGGTAAAGAATATAATAATGAGATATGCCCATCTAAACAGGTTCACACTTCATTATCGGTTATTCTTAAAAATTCAAAAGCATGTATTTAACGCTTTGGCAAGATTTGTAATTCTCGCCCGGCTCTTTAACCATATTTGACAGTAAATTCAAAACATGAGAATAACTTTTCAAAACAAACTACAGGTTTGCGTTGGCAAAGTCC
>JAOUFY010000051.1 GCA_029857955.1 Spirochaetia bacterium | reverse complement strand
CAAAGCCATGCCCGGATGGCATCGCTTTGGGATGGCTTTTTGGCGCCACCGTTTTTGGCCAGTCAAAAATGGTGGCATTTTCTTCGAGTTTTTAAACCTGATGTCCGAACTTTGGTCGGAACATCAGATAATATGATTGACAGTAACATTAATTTTGACTTTATTGTCCAAGAGATAAGATCATATCTTTATAATTAGTAAGAAATGGTTTTTTAGATTTAGGACTTTTAAAAAATATATTAACAAGTAGGGTATATTTTTAAAAAATGATAGCTGCTGGAATATGAAGTAGATGATTATTTTTTGAAAATCTATAAAACAGGAAAAATTATGGACAATAATATAAAAATAAAAATGTTAGAAGACAATATAGCAATCGCTTATCCATCAGGAAGATTAGATGTTGCTGTATCTGCGGAACTTGAAGATCAATTGATGAAAAGTGTCGAAGAAAATTCAATTGATAAACTTGTGTTAAATATGGAAAGCGTTGAATATATGTCATCTTCAGGTTTTCGTGTAGCTATTGCTTTACTTCGAAAACTTTCAGACAAGGGTGGAGCATTAAAAATCTGTTCTCTAAAACCTGCCGTAAAAAGAATATTTGATGTAATCGAATTAACTTCTTTATTTGAAATTTTCGAAACAGAAGAAGAAGCTTTGACATCTTTTAATTAAATATGATTTTACCCCTTTCCGGGAAAAAATCTTTAAAGCTATACTTTTTAATATTTATTTTTACCTTATTTATTGTCAGAACGGATACAACGCTGACAAAAGAAAAAAAATCTATATTAGAGATTTTATCCGGTAAATTCAATCCTTCAGAGGATAGTACATATGATATTGTACCTCTACAATATGCAACTCAAACGGGATTATACATTCACGGTGAAGTGTTGATGGCCTTTGAAGAGATGGCTCAAGCTGCTCAAAAAAATGGTTTTAAAATTTATATCAATTCGGCAATACGCGATTTTAATTCACAAAAATATATTTGGGAAAGTAAATTTAACGGCCAAAGACTTGTTGAAGGACAAGACTTAAAAAAAACTTATCCAAATGAGATAACCAGAGTTTTGAAAATTCTGGAATATTCATCAATGCCGGGTACAAGTAGACATCACTGGGGAACAGATATTGATCTCGGTTATAACAAAAACATAAATCAAATGTTGACAAATTCAGCTTTTGAGTCAGGAGAAGGTCTTAAATTTTATAGCTGGATGGAAAAAAATGCAGCCAAATATGGGTTTTGTCAGCCCTATAAAGAATCGCCTGAAAAAAGAAATTCTAATCTAAAATATGGTTACCATGAAGAAAAATGGCATTGGTCTTATAAGCCTTTATCTGCTAAATATTTTAAAATATACAGGGATCAAGCAAAAAAATTAGTTCCAAAAGGATTTGCCGGAAGCTCTTACGGTGAAAATTTTTACATGGATTATGTTCAAAATATACATAAAGACTGTAATTAAGATTTACAATCAACTAAAATTTTTTATCATTTTTCCGGTTTTTTAATCCATACAGTTGTATTATTTTTTTCAATAAATGTTGCTTTTGCAACCCTTTGAATATCCTGTGATGTAATGGACTGAATTGCATCAAAATATGTAAAAAGGTATTTATAATCCTGCATCATCAGTTCATAATATGACATTAAATCTGCCATCCCCGCATTGGAATTTAATGAATCAACCATTTCTTTGTAGATTCTATTTTTAACACGGGTTATTTCTTGTTCGGTAACGCCATTTTTAGCGATATCAGCAACCTCTAGTTTAAGTAAATCATATATTTTTTCATAGCTCTCTTCTTTATAAGGAGCTACAAAAATTGCAAATTGATTTTCAAGCTTTTCAGATGGAACCCCGCTATATACAGAAACAGACTGTGCAAGTTTATCCTGAATAACCAGTTTGTTTACAAGACGAGAATTTTGACCATCTGCAAGTATACGACTCAATACTTCATAAATCGGATTATCTGGATGCCGCAAAGATGGCTTATACCAACCAGTGATCATAAATGGCGTATTTTCTGCAACTAATTCTGCAGTTTTTCTGCCAAGCGGCATGACATATTTTATCGGTGGAAAAGGAGAATCGGGACGATCGGGTATTCGCTCGAAGTATTTTTTTATTATCTTTATAGTTTCGTCAAATTCAATATCTCCACTAATTGCAATCACCATACGTGAAGGAATATAATAGGTATTATAAAAATTTTGAGTATCATTTAACGTTAAATTTGGAATATTATTCGCATATCCAATCACGGGTTTTCCATATGGACTCATTCCAAATGCTGTTGAATTAAATAATTCGTACAAAAGTGACTGTGGATTTGAATCATAGCGCATTTTTCGTTCTTCCTGAATTACTTCACGTTCCTGATAAAACTCCCTGAAAACAGGATCAATAAATCGACTACTTTCCATAAAGGACCATAACTCCAAACGGTTTTTAGGTAATTTTATTTGATAATTTGTAACATCATTTGTCGTATATGCATTATACCCTACCTGACCTGCATATGAATAAACTTTTGAATCCTCTTCAGAAATAATGTACTTTCCGGCCATCTCTTCAGCTGTTTTCATTTTTTTTTGAATCTCTGAAACACGATGAATGTACGATTTTTTATTCACCTCTTCCGTCAAAGGATCGTCGATTTGACGTTTTAACAAATCCATCTCATTTCCCAATTTTGCAATTTCATCAAGATAGGGTTTTTCTTTTTCAAAATCAGATGTCCCGATTACTTTGGTTCCTTTAAATAATAAATGCTCAAGGAAATGCGCTGTTCCCGCCTGATCAAACGGTTCATTTGCAGAGCCTACTCCTATTTTTATATAACTGGCAATCGTAGGACTTATTTTATTTTGAAATAAAATTACTCGAATACCATTATTAAGTACATACTTTTTCGTTTTTAAATCAAATTCTTTTTGAATTTTTTCAATTCCCTTATTATTTATTGCCAGCAATCTTCCGGAGTATAGTATAAAAAGTACAGCCACTGAAACGGATATAATTTTTATTGTATTTTTAATTTCTAATTTCAAAGTCGAACCTCATTGTTTTTCCATCTCGAATTAATTCAACATTAACTCTCGGCAAAGTTTTTATATTGTTCCATAATTCCATCATTTGGCCAGTGTTTGAAAGAGGATAACCATTTACTGATTTTATAATATCTCCGCTTCTTGCGCCAAGTGTATAGAAAATATGGTTTTCAGGTACCCTGTGTAATTTAAAACCCGTAATTTTCCCATCTTCAAGATTTGGACCAAATGCGGCGCCCCCGCCATAAATTGCAGCAGGATTACCCAGAATTTTATCGTTTATTTCCTGTCGTGATAAAACTCTGGTTTGGGAACCGCCGTCCATCGGTGTATTGAGCTTACTTTGAACATCCTGGGATGATTCACCGACTTCAACTTTATATTTTACGCCATTTTCGCGAACCCAGATTTTTTCATAGCCAATTACAATTAAAACAGCATTACCGATTTTTTCACCAAGCGCATATTCTTTTGGTTCTTCAGGCGCTCCATTAATCCTGATTACGGCTCTTGCAAAAACCGGATCGCCTTCAAGAGTTCCAATTAATGAAAAATTTTTAGCAGGAGCATTTTCTTGTTGCGACACCGTCTCAACGACTGGCCGTTTAAAAAAAACACCGTCAATGATGGATGCCAGATCAATATTTACAGAGGAAACTTCCTTTCTGGAATCGCTACCCGTCATCATAGCACTTGAAGGGTTTACCATTCCCTGAATTTCGGTAGCAAGCATATAGATGATGACAGAACTTACAAAACGCGAAGCTGATAATCCTAAAATTACGGTTGCAAAATAAAACCCAACTCGCTTTGGATTTTGAATTTTATCAATTACAACTCTAACAACATTCGTTAAATATGGTTCAATTGTACGAAACGAAATATTAATATTGTTTGTATTGAGAGACAGTTTTTTCATGGTTTTGAATATATCGCGGCAACACAACGTTCATGAAAGTATTCCTTGCTTAAGCGATTCTTGATCATTGCTTGCCCCTTTTCGTCTTCGGTTTTTAAATAAAGAATTATTGGCGTAAGTAAAACATCAACATTTCCCCCCGTAGGATAGCGGCTTCCAATTTCTTTTATATCGGCGCAAACAAATACTATGTCACCTTTTTCAGCTTTTATAACCGCAGATACACTCTGAGACATAAATGAATATATTCCTTTTGTATAAACGGTTTTTAAATAAACTTCCTGCTCGCCAGCCTGGACAAAAAAATCAAAAAAAGTTCGTTCATTATTTATTTGATCTACAGTTTTTATTTTTCCATCTCTTGTAAAACCCGATATTATGATTTTCGAATCAAGAAAAACATGAACATCTTCTTTTGGATTTACATCCCTTGAAATTCCATATTTATGTGGTCCACATGATGATATGCCTGCAAACAATACAATCGGTATAATAAAGAGCAAAATATTTTTCATAATTACAGATTTTGATAACCCTATATCCGAACAAGAATTTTTTTGTGGCAAAATTCATTTAACATATTTATAATAATATCAGCTGATTCTTCCATCTTTACGTTATACCGCGAAGCGGTTTCAGACAATGCTGCGAGAGCAGATTTTTGCCCCATTGAATCTATTAGGTCAAGCATAAAAGAGGTAATTTCTTGAAAATATACTTTATGTTCCTGAAAATTATAATATAGTATTACATTAAAAGTATTAAAAAGAGTAGTAACCTGAAAATCATGCATATAAACACGATGTGTTAATTTTGATAATCGGGTACTCTCGGATAATTTAAATGAGTGATCCCATGAAAATGGAGTTATTTCATTTTTTAAGTAATTTCCCATGAGAAGTTCAACCTCTGTCCACTCATACCATAAAATATCTTTTACAAAAGAAAATTCTGAAAATTTATTTGAATTTAAACAAAAATGGCGAAATTCATCTGGCATTTTCCATATAAACGAATATTGCGGTTTGTCTTGAATAAAAGATCGAATTAAAAAATCAAACAATTCATCGCCAATCTTCTTTTTAAATACCGGATAAACATTTTTAAGAACCTCATGAAATCTGTAAAAAACCAAATCTTTATAAATATCTATACGATTGTTTGAAGCATTGATGATTTTTTCTCTGCCTGTGATAAATGAAAAAAAATGCTCTTGAATTTCCTGTTCAAACAAAGTTTCGATCCTTTGACAATGTTGGGTAATACGAAGAAGTGATTTGCTGCAAAAAATTATATTCAGAAATTATTTCTGATAATGGCGGTATGTTGTTATCTCTTTCAATCATAGCGGGCGCAGGGGTTTGTTCCAGCGCATAACGCAGCAAACCCCAAACTTCATCTACCACCGGAGCTCCATGGGTATCGATTAAAATATCCTGTTCCGGATAATATGTATGACCAGCCGTATGTATATATGCAACTCGGTCTAAATCCAGGGCGCTAATAAACTTCATTGGATTAAATTTATGATTTATTGAGTTTACATACACATTATTTACATCAAGTAATAAAAGACAGTCTGCTTTATTTATTACCATATTGATAAAATCCTGTTCAGGCATTTCAGCATAGGGAATATAATAATAGGCGGCATTTTCCATAATTACCGGTCTCTGTAAAAAGTCTGAAACGATTTTTATCTTGTCTGCAATAAAATCAGCCATAGGGATGGTCATGGGAACGGGTAACAATTCATAGGTTTGCGATCCGTGCCAGCTTGAAAAACTCAGATGTTCCGAATAATGTTCAATCTGGTTTTCATTTAAAAAAGTTTTCAATTGTGCAAGCGCTTGAAAATTTACAGGTTCTGGCGATCCAATCGAAAGAGATAATCCATGAGCAATTATCTTGTTTGATGAAATAATTTCATAAAAATCATTCCTCATTTTAAATGGCATATGAATCCAGTTTTCAGGAGTAATCTCTATCCAGTCCGGCTTAAAATTGCCTGCTTTAAATTCTCGTAAAAATTCCCTGCGCAGTCCAATTCCACAATTTGAAATTCCATCAAGTTTCATTTACCTGACTTGTTAAATTTTTGAAAATCTGTCTTTTGAGAATTTTCAGACTTTTTAAAGTTTTCTGAATTATAAGTTTCTTCTGCTTTACTATGTTTGCAGTCAGGATCCGCTTTCATTGAACCACATTTTCCAGCGCCACATTTCATTTGTTCACATTTTTTATCATCTTTGCTGTCAGATTTTGCGTTACTTTCTTTATTCTCAGCAGAAACTGCACCGGATAATGCTGTTCCAAGTATTAATGCCATTATTGATTTTTTATCCATAAGTGATAACTATACGGTACATATTGAGCGTCAATAAATTTTTAAAAAGATTTTATTTAGTTTAAAAAACCAGAGAGAGTCTTTTTAGACTCTCTCTGGTCAGATAGGCTATTACCAAGCCTGACTGACTACTGGCATAACTTCACGAGCGGTAAAAACTGATTTTTCCGACTTGAAAAGCATTTCCAGCTTTGGGTGTAAAAAAGTAGGGAAATGGTAGCCATAAACATGTGCCAGCTGCTTCCAATCGTCTTTCTTTATTCTTTTTCTGCAACTAGCTGTTCCACAGCCACATGTAAAATCCTGATCCGTATTAACGACAAAATTACCATAATCAAGAGTTAACTCTTCGCCAGGTAAAAGATCCCGCGCGGCAATAATATTGTCATTGTAATCATAGATCAAGGTTGGTTCGCAGGAATGGTTGATAAAATTTGATAGATGTTTTGCGCGATCCCAATCCAACGTTCCAATGATAACGCCAAAATCCCGGTCGTAGCAATACCTTAAATATTTTAATCGCTCTTCCTTTGAGAAATCTTTCAATTCTTCAGGAGAAATGGTAAACCATCCTTCCTGTTCATCCTGAATCCAGTCGTCAAAACTAAAGACAAGATTGTTTGCGGATATTGATTCTGAGGAAAAAACCCCGAATTCGTCGCTCCGCCCGACGCAACGCTTTTCAAGCATTTAACACACTCCCAATTTTTAATTTTACTTGTTCCCAGTTTACAACAAAACGTTCTTTAATATTGTTTGATATTGTCGAAAATAGTCTGTATTTACTACATTCCGATAACATTAACAAGTCATAAGTTTTTTTTGCCGTAAATATATTTTTTTTACATTGTAAATGACAATTTACAATGATGTAATAATAATATCTTTTGTGAAAATTTTGTGATCCGCTTAAACGGGAGAATATAGCCAGGATTGATATAAATATTTTTGAAAAAAGATTTGATATAAAAAAACCAATTTCTTTATTCATATTCATAAGACTTTTAAGTTAGTACCTTATGACCCAGATTTTAAAATGAAATTTATACATTATAAATTTCAATGTTTCGGCAGCAGTAACATTAACTTTTTTTATAGGTATTAGAATTGAAAAGAGACGCTGACACGTCTCACCTTCGATATCATCACTTGAACTAATGACTGAATTGTTTTTTTCGGTATTTTCTACCACGGTTAAAGGTTGCATAACATATATATGTTGCATAGCATTTTTTAATAAAAAATTATGTTTATCACTTTTTTACTACAAAAAGTAAAAAAATAATCCCATAAATTTTTAATCATACTCTTTGCACATCTATTCTATGTCGTCAATATTTTTTCAATAAATATTTGACCTCATGAGAGAAACGTCCACTTTTTTTAAAGTGTGACATTTCTGACAAGAAGTAGCCTCTTCCATTCATGACTCTTTTATTGAAAACTATTTTTAAATTACTAAATAGTATTAGTTAAATCGGGATTTCTTCTGATAACCACATTAATCATGGCTGAGCTGATCTTTATCATTTTCAATACTCTGATCAACACGCTGTAAAAGAGCTTCGGTACGTAAACTTGATAAAAAAGTAAACTCGCTATCTGTTAAAATCATTGATCTTAATTTTCTGCCCATCGTGCAATCAATAAGAGAGTTTTTATCACGAGCTACTTCTCGAATCCGTTTTGCAACTGCAGAATCCGGTGAGATGATCGCGACAATCTTGTCAAGCGACACTACATTAGAAAATCCAATGTGAAGAAGTTTCATATACTAGATTTATATCGGCACTAGTTTCTTGACAGATTAAACAATTACAGTTTTATAAATTAACATATTTTATCTTTATTATATTTTTTTAAATAATTAATCATTTACTTTATTGGGAATTAATAAAATAATAAAAAATCAAAGTAATTGTCCGATAAAATAGTTATGAAATACGAAGGAACCGAATTAACTGAAAATACAAACTCGCCACTGCACGGAGCATTTTTTGAACCGTTCAAAGAAGAATTTAAAAATCGTCTTTTTAAAAACAATGGTATTGTTCAAACTTTAAATGGAAAAATAAAAGGAATTCAATCATCTAATCATGATTTGAAAGATACAGAGATTGATGAACTGCTTCGAGCATCAAACAAACCGGAAGATTGGCTCGAAATATGTTTTTATTCTGAACAAAACTCTAAACTAAATCATGAGAAGTTATGGTTAGTGGGTCTGACAAAATTTAATTCATCTGCTCTTTATCTTGAAAACCTCGGATATTTTTATTACAAAAAAGGAAAATATCATAAAGCTCTGGATTATTTAAGTAAATCCCATGCGCTTGAAAAATCCTTTTTTGCCTTAACTCTTGCAATTGCAGCATCATACGCGGTAACACATTATCATCTTGTAGTAGATTATTTTCATAAATTAAATGCCAAGGAGCGGTTAAAACTTACCGACGATCTACTTTTTAAAGTAGCGACAGCGGCTCAGTACGAGCAACAATATGATTTCGCCCTGGAAATATTTGAATTGGTACATAAAAAAAATAATTATGCGCAATTGCCTACACTTAAAGAATCATTACTTGCAAAATTTGGCGGTGATAGTAAAATGAAAAATTGGTTTAATCAAATACAAACAAAAATAAACGATATTGAATTTCGAAAAAAACTTACACTTGAAGAAATGATTACATATGCCAACGTATTAATGCATGAAAATAAATTTGATAAAGCATTAGAACATCTCGAATGTGTCAGAAAAGAACGATTTAATAAACTTATGTCCAGGGAAACTTAATATCTAAATTTTGAAAAAGAGTTTTATTTTCACGACTTGTTTTGAAGATCTTTGAATCTGGCAGGGTATTTGTATTAAATTCGATGGATAAATCAGATGTCTGACTTAAAATAAATGTTTCAATATGTTCTTCTCCAACAAACTCACCAATTTCTGTTCTAAGAACAGCATATCCATTTCGATCAAACAACAAAATCTCCCATTCGGATAATAAATGATCGATTCGTAAAAAATCTTCACCAAAATAAACTACATTGTTAAATGTAAAATAATATTTAATCAATAATTCAGGTGACCATACCATTCCAACCTGATAAAGTGAAATTTTATCAATTTTTGCTTTCTGTATAACCTTATTCTCTTTTTTTACCAACAAAAATTTCGCTGATTTGTAAACAAATACAATCATGACAAGAACAAAGAAAACAAAAATTATCTCATTCATTATTTTTCAATTTTTTTGCAAATAATATTGATCTCATCTCTTAATCTCGCAGCATCTTCATACTTTTCTTTATTAACTGCAATCTTTAACATTTGTTCCAATACTTCTTTTTTACTTTTAAACTCGTCTGATGATATGGAACTTTTTTCAGTTACATTTGAATCTTTATTGGAGTCCAAACCGGAGAACTCATCAAGTATTGTCTGGATCAATTCATTATCCATCCCTTCTCCTTGAAAATTTTCATGAGTTGGTATATATTCCGACATGGATTCATTTATCTTTTTTTCTTTTATTAAATCCAAATCTACAGAAACTTTTTCAAAAACATGCTCTTCCATAAAAATTGGAACACCAAATCGAACCGCAAGAGCAATAGAATCAGAAGGGCGCGCATCTACTTCGATTGAATCTCCGTCGTCTGTAGTTTTATTTAAAAAAAGTCTGGCAAAAAAAGTACCATTTTTAAAATTATTAATCACAACGCGAGCCACACGATAGTCTAGACTGATTATTATTGTTTTAATTAAATCGTGCGTCATTGGACGTTCACTTTTTTGATTTTCAAGTGCACTGGAAATTGAATATGTCTCTAGAGGACCAATAAAAATTGGTACCACCTTTTTTTCCCCGTGTGGCTGCAATACAATAGCAAATCCCATCTGGGTAATTGAGACTTCTAAAATTTTTACTTCAATCATATCAGTAAGAATGTATTAAAATTGTCTAACTTTGTAAAGGAAAAAAATATTTTTTTTATATAAAGTTCAAAATATTTAATATAATTACACTTACTTGTTGTAATTTTTTTATAAAATTCAGCTAAATAATTTTATACAAATTAAACCAATTTAGCAATGAATATGGCAGATTTATATTCTAAAAAAATAAAATTTAAACTTTCTGCCCAATTCGTTCGAGCTTCTACCGGAGCTCTAAAATCGTACTCAGAACGGGTAAAAAAACGCAAAATACCCCTTTAATGGGCAATATTTGTAGTTCTCACCTAGAAACCTCTCCAACGTTTTAATAAAAAATGTAACTTTCAATTGACACTGTGTATTCTTTTTCTGGACTTAATTGTTATTTTTTCGTAAATTGGTTTATATTTTTATAATTAAAAGAAAAAATATAATATAATTTCAAAGTTTCACACAGGATCAAACAAATCGCACTGGAGATAAATAAAATTCAGTAAGTTCTCAATCAGCTTGCAAAAAACATGGTTTTAGTAAATTGCTGGCTATTGAAAACATACAAATTCAGCAGGTAAATATGAACAAAAATTCAAAGCACATTACGATGTTACTGTTAATTACAGTTTTAGGAGTTCTTTTAATTCAACTAGTCAGGATGGATAAACCCAAAAATTCTACGATCACCTATTCAACGTTCCTGGATTATGTTGAAAAAAATAAAATCAATAGTTCAGCGAAGGATCCCATGGTTATCCAAAATGGAATGATTTATGGTTTCTATAAAAGCGATAATAACGAGGCAGTACAGTTTAATACTGTAATTGCATTTCCTGATAATGATTTAATAAAACTACTGAGAAATCATAACATCGAATTTGAAATGAAAAAACAAGAAGAAAGCATGTTTCTTAAAATTGCCCCCTGGATGTTTTTTCTCGGTATACTTGGGGTTATCTGGTTTATTATGATGAGACAGATTCAATCCACCGGAAATAAAGCTCTTAGCTTTGGACGATCCCGCGCCAAACTTCATCCTGAAATGAAAAACAAGGTTACATTTAAAGATGTGGCAGGCATAGAAGAAGCAAAAATGGAGTTAATTGAAGTTGTTGATTTTTTAAAAGAGCCTAAAAAGTTTCAAGATATAGGCGCTAAAATTCCGCTCGGCGTACTATTGGTTGGCCCTCCTGGCACTGGAAAAACTTTATTGGCTCGTGCTGTTTCAGGAGAAGCCGGCGTGCCATTTTTCTCAATATCCGGCTCTGACTTTGTTGAAATGTTTGTGGGTGTGGGAGCTTCGCGTGTTCGTGATTTATTCTCTCAGGCGAAAAAACATGCCCCATGTATAATATTTATTGACGAAATTGATGCTGTGGGCAGACTCAGGGGCGCTGGACTCGGCGGTGGCCATGATGAAAGAGAACAAACTCTTAATCAGTTACTCGTTGAAATGGACGGTTTTGAAGCAAATGAAGGAATCATAGTAATCGCTGCCACCAACCGCTCGGATGTTCTCGACCCTGCATTGCTTAGACCGGGACGTTTTGATCGTCAGGTTGTAGTTGATAGTCCCGATTTAAATGGCAGAGAACAAATATTGCAAATTCATACACGTAAAGTACCTTTAGAATCGGATATTAACTTATCTGATATTGCCCGAGGTACGCCTGGCTTTACCGGAGCAGATCTCGCCAACCTTGTAAATGAAGCTGCATTGCTTACTGCTCGCCGTGACAAGAAAAAAGTAAGTCAAGATGAACTTGAGGAAGCGCGCGATAAAGTGATGATGGGACCTGAAAGAAAATCATTTTTTATAAATGATCAAGAAAAAGCCATCATCGCGTATCATGAAGCTGGTCACGCATTGATCAGTGTTATCGTTGAAAACTCTGAACCTATTCATAAAGTTAGTATAATCCCCAGAGGAAGAGCTCTTGGAATAACTCAACACCTTCCAGAAGGCGAAAAACATATGCGTTCAAAAAACTTTTGGAATGATGAAATTGCCGTTTTAATGGGTGGAAGATTGGCAGAAGAATTAAAATTTACAGATGTTACCACGGGAGCTTCCAATGATATTGAAAGAGCAACTGTAATTGCCAGAAAAATGGTTATGGAATGGGGAATGTCAAGTAAAATCGGACCAATTCATTTAAGCGGTGATTCAAGCACTGTCTTTGTAGGTCGTGATTATGGAAGAAATACAAGTCATTCAGAAGATTATGCCAAACTTGTGGATGAAGAAGTTAAAAAAGTAATTGATGCTGCATTTAATAAAGGTCAGAGTATTTTAAAAAAATACCGAAAAGAACTTGATACAATAGCAGCAAAACTTCTTGAAAAAGAAACTATAACCGGAAGCGATGTTAATGAAATTGTATTTGGAAAAAAAGGTTCAGCAAAAGTAAATCACCCTTTTAACAAAGAAAATAATCACCAGAGTGGTAAAACTGTATCTAAAAAAACAGAATCCGTTGGCAAAAAGAAAAAGGTAATACACAAACTTGATGTTCAACCTGCATAATCCAAAATGAATGTAAAATCTGAAATAGACGTTTAAACGACGTCTATTTCAGATTAAAATTACCAAAACTGATATCTAAAATTGATATGGCATTTTAATAATGGATATAAAAAATCTTGATAAAAACAAAAATGGTCCTGAAACGATCATTTTGGTTTTTATTGATGGTATTGGATTTGGAAAAAAAGATCTGGTTTATAATCCATTTACAAAATATGGTAAGGATTTTTTCTCTGTACTAGGGGGAAAAACTTCTTTCTCACCTCCAGGAACAATAATTCCCATAAATGCTCACATGGGACTGACTTCTTCTCTACCACAATCAGGAACAGGTCAGGTAGCTTTATTTACCGGACATAATACAATATCATTGATGCACCGGCATATGGCAGGATTTCCTCCATATTCACTCAGGCCCTATATTAAAAACGATTCCATCGTTAATTTTTTTCTAAAACATCAACTAAAGGCTGGCGTTATCAATACTTATACACGAAGGTTTCTGGAAATACTGGAAAAACCGCGCTCAGAACGCTTTATGTCGGCATCCACCCTGATGCAAATTGGCTCGGGTCAGCGTTTGTTGACCATGGAAGATCATTTCAATGAAAAAAGCTTGTTCATGGACATCACAAACTGGTTCCTTCGTAAAGAACTGGGGTATGATATCCCTGAAATTACACCACTTGAAGCAGGTAAGAGGCTTGTAAAAATCGCCAGAGATTATAATTTGGTTGTTTATGAATATTTTTTTACAGATAAGTATGGCCATGAAGGAACCAATCATGATGTCGCTTTTATTGTAAATCACATTGAAGATCTTCTTACCGGAATATGGGAAGAAATAAACCCGGAAAAAGAACTCGTTGTAGTTTCTTCCGATCACGGTAATTTTGAAGATTTATCGACCCCTGTTCATACCGAAAATCAAATTCCTGCAATATTTTATGGATCTGGCGACGACAAAGTCACTATCAATGTTCGTGAAATTTATGATGTTGCCAGATATCTTTATTCTTTAAAAAATATACAATATAAAGAACCATCGCCTTTGATTGCGTAATCGAACATGCTGCGTGTGCCAATATGAAACCCGCACCATCGGAGATTGCGGGGTAAAAAAACCAACCTTGTTTATAATTCTTAATTAGACAAAAAAAAAGACAATCTGGTCAGGCGCTGACTCCTGACCAGATTGTCTTTAGGGGTTTTCTGTGTTTTGTAACAGAAATTAACGGCAAGGAAACCACGATATGAAAATCAATAAAAAATTCATATCGAATTAAAAAATTACTTCAACAAATTTAGAATCAATTGAGGTCTGGAATTGGCTTGAGCCAGCATCGCCGTACCACTCTGCATGAGAATCTGATTCGTCGTTAGAGAGACCATTTCTTCGGCCATATCGACGTCTCTGATTCTTGACTCGCTCGCCTGCACATTTTCATATGCAGTCATCAATCCCTTCGCTGTATATTCTAAACGGTTAAAGTAGGCTCCTAAAGAGGCCCGCTGTTTCATCAATATTTTTAGACCATTGTCAACCAATCCAATTACATCGTTGGCCAGGCCAACAGTAGAAATTGAAATTGGAGAATTGTCGTTTCGCCTAAGACTTAATGCCTTGGCGCTCATCGTACTGACGTACACACGTTCCCGCTGGTGCATGTTGGGTCCCATATGAAACCAGATTGATCCGGTTTTACTACTCCTGGCAAAGTCGCCTTGAAATACTTTAAAGCGATTAAACTCTGCCTGCGAGGCCATACGGTCAACTTCATTCACCAGCTGAGATACCTCAACCTGCATCAACTGACGGTCTTCATTTGTGTAAATACCGTTAGCCGACTCGATAGACAGAACTCGTACCCTTTGAAGGATATTAGCCATCTGGTCAAGGTAACCATCTGTTGTTTGAACAAAACTCA
Organism: Spirochaetia bacterium; assembly: GCA_029857955.1. Classification (GTDB taxonomy): domain Bacteria; phylum Spirochaetota; class Leptospiria; order Turneriellales; family JAOUFE01; genus JAOUFE01. Next base: position 4,747 of record JAOUFY010000051.1, on the reverse strand, counting down.
TCCCATCTTCTGTGTTTCTTTCGGCTTGTCTCAAACCTTGGACTTGGGTTCGCATTTTTTCAGATACCGCCAAACCTGTCGCGTCATCGCCCGAGGTAATGATTCTTAACCCGGATGACAAACGAGCCAGATTCTTATCGATATCCCAGCCTTGAAACTTCAAAACCTTGTGTGCATCTATCGCACTAATGTTGTGCTTAATGATCATAGACACTCCTTGTCTTTGATTTGAACGTCCTTGTTCTGGTTGAATTTAAGAACGAACGAAGAATCTTTTACGTAAATTATAATTTACTTAAAAGACTCCTCATGCGGGATTAAACTCAATTCGTTCACGGAATCAGACGTCCAGGCAGCCATGTCAGGGGGGCATAGGCCCCCTTTACACGCTTCCTGGAGGCCCGATTGGAACCTCCAGGAAAGCACAGAAGATGGTTTTTCTTTTAAAATTTATATATGTCAATAATAGCAAAAGCCCGATACCCCCAAAGGATACCGGGCTTAAAAAATTTATTGTAATAGTCTCAATACCTGTTGAGGCTTTTGGTTTGCAATAGCTAGCATTGCTATACCGCTTTGACCTAATATCTGATTTTTGGTTAAATCTGACATTTCTTCTGCCATATCAACGTCTCTAATTCTTGATTCGGCAGCCTGAATGTTCTCATATGCATTCATAAGGCCTTTTGCCGCAAATTCAAGACGAGAATTGTAGGCGCCAAGGTCAGCGCGTTGTTTCGCAATTTTAGTTAAAGCTGCATCAATTTTACCAATGGTTTCATTGGCAAGACCGGCTGTTGAAATACTAACAATTGAACCATCGATATTTTTCATGTTCAATGATCGAGCTGTCATTGTTCCAATAAACACTCTTTCACGTTGGTGCATATTTGGTCCCATATGCAGCCACATAGATGCCACACGCGAGTCTCTGGCGAAATCACCCTGGAGTAATGCCATTGTGTTGAATTGAGCCTGTGAGGCTACACGATCAACTTCATTGACCATCTGGGAAACCTCTACCTGAATCAACTGTCTATCGTTATCTGTATAGATACCGTTTGAACTTTGAACAGCTAAAACACGAATTCTCTGTAGAATATCTGATGTGGTCATCAAAAATCCTTCAGCTGTCTGAACCAAACTCATGCCATCTTCGGTATTTCTTTCTGCTTGACGAAGACCTTTGATCTGTGTACGCATTTTTTCAGAAACAGCCAGACCTGATGCATCATCAGCAGAACGGTTGATTCTCATGCCGCTTGAAAGCTTTTCAAGATTTTTTTGAGTGTCCCATTCCTGGAATTTTAATACGCGATTTGAATTTATCGCGGACATGTTGTGATTGATAATCATCTTGATTCCTCCTTGAATCGTTATTGGTATCTAAAAAAACAAGCGCTCTACAGATATTATAATCTGAAGGTTTGCCTGCTTTTAAAACAGATACTCAAACAGAGAAAAACTGACGTTGTCGCTAAAACACATCCTGCGTTTTATTTTCAACCGTGACGGGAATCCCGCCAAAACTTTCTCTCTGAACTACTATTCGGATAATGTATCACCTAAACGTAATGCTGCTCAGGTCAGGATATTTAACGATACCAAAAGATACGTGAAGTTATTTGAAGATACGATGCTGTTTTGCGATAGTTGAAAAAAATAGATGTAATCATTAAATATTCGGCAAAATATGAAGTTTTTTTAGCGTTTTTTTAAAAAGATGCTTAAAAAGTACATGAATTTAATATACTTTTTATCAAAAAACACGAGGTGCTACTTTTTTGTAGATAGGTGACGTTCGGGCTCGCCAAAACAGCCGCACTAACCAATATATAGGCGCTCCCAAAAAAACACAGAGCTTACCGACATAGATAAAATCATTAAAACTTCTGCCATTTTGATATTTTCCGTGAATATACTTCTCACTAGATTTCCAATGTGATTTTTTAATAAAAACTATTTATTTCTTTTTATCAACTAAAAAAACGACCCTGCATTTTTGAAGATTTTCAAGAGTGACGGCATGCTGCATTAAACGACCCGCATCCTGATTTGAAATGACAACGTCTGTTTTATATACCCCTTTTGTAGACAAAGCAACAGTATAATACGCCGAATCGCCGGCTCTAACTTTTACCTCATAATCAGTCATGTCATAGGCATAGGCAATTATTCCTCGTTGAACACCAATTTTATGCATAACAAATTCAGGTCCATAGATCAATTGCCCTGTTTGAGAAAATATCCGGGGTGCAAGAGCTTCATTTATCTCCATCCCTCGCAAATCAATTATAACCCCTGAATATTTTAGCGGAACTAAACCCGCTTCATACTCATTTGACACCCTTGACTTATTATAGGCCTCCCCTACATACTCGGGTTCATTTAATGAATTATATGTCATTGTACCCCAGGGAAGTGGTATATGCGTTAATAATCCACGCCCACCTCGTAACGGTAAAGTGGTGGACGCCTCTATCATACTGTCTCGAAAAGTCATTCTTACAACATTTATCGACTGTAAATATAATGGGTATTCACGTCGAAAGTTAATGTTGTCATCAAGAATATCCATTATCTTGTGAGAATTATCTACATACATATTCTCTATACTGGAGCTGATTTTTTTTAATACAATTTCTTTTACCTGATTTCGCATGTAATATCGTTCATTTATCGAAACTGATTTATTTATATTGATATATGATAGAATATTGTATTGATATGAACTCCAATCAATATAGGAATTGGTTTTTTCTTCATCAAGGTTATTTTCCTCAAGAGGAAAAATATTCCCTGAAACCAGCGAAATGAATAATATCAGCGATATAATCTTAAATAATCCAGTTAGTCTTTGAATAAACATATGTTTTATTTTTCTTATCGGATCAATTTAAAAAAAACAAATTCATTTTTTACACTGTAAATTTGCCTTTGTTATTGAAGATTTAGGTATTACTTGTTAAATTCATGGTTAAGGTATTTGGCTTTCTAATAAACTACTTACCCATCATAAAAATATCGGTGTTTTTTTGAAATTTTTGAAAACCAGATCAGCAAAATTAAACCCGCACATGATACCCATGCCGCAATTTCAAATGCTTCAGGAAAACTACCGATTCCGGCAATATTACCAAGAATAAAAGCTCCACTACCGGTTCCCATTGCACGCGAATAAGTCGTAAAAAGAGCCTGTGCTGACCCTAGACGCTGCGGATGAGCCTTTTCTTTGATGAATATTAATGATCCAAGATAAGCTCCTGAAAATTGAATCCCGTGTAAAAACTGGCTAAATAACACAACATCTTCTCTTGAAAACCATGCCAGTATGAATAAACGTAAAATACCGGCGCCAAAACTAATGCCGATTAAAAAAACAGAGCCATATTTTGTCAAAATAAAAGGAGAAATTGAAAATAAAAGAACTTCAACAAGTGTTCCAATTAACCATGCAAACGGAACCGGCTCTAAAGGAAATGAAAAGTTTTTAATGTAATCGCTTACAAGATACTCTGCAGCAGAAAAACTAAAAAAAAATAAAAACATAATTAAAATAAAAAATAAAAAAAACGGAGAACCTGACAGTTTTCGTATTCTTGACCATGATATTTGTTCTTGAGTCTGGAAGGTTATATCTCTACCTTGCGGCAATAAATACAACGCTGCCGTACTTATTATAAAAAAACCTGAGCTAATTTTGATAGCCGTAGAAGGATTAATTTTAATAAACATTAAAACTGCATTTGAAAGCGCAAAACCGAGAGTTCCGAATAACCTGACCCTGCCAAAAGAATTGCTCTTAAATCCATTTTGAAGATAAGACACATTTACCAGCGAAATTATGCCGCCCATGGCAAACATAAACAGTCCAAAAAATATGCTGGCATAAATTATCTGGTGATTATATAAATGAACAATTGAAAATAAATATGCCGCGATACCGGTAATGATGCTCATTACAACTACAGGATATCGAATTCGCAACGTTTTATCAGAAATATATCCCGTTAAAAAAGTACCAATGGGCATGGCAACCTGCCCGAATAAAAAAATTATTCCAGGAGCCTGAATATTGAGTTCTGAAAAGACATATGGACCAACCTGAGGTACAACTAACCCCATTCCTATAAAAAACAACAAGAACCAGAATTTATAATAATTGTATGGAATAAAATATTTTTTCAAATATCAATCTTGTATAGAATCCAGAGCGTCATCGACATTCTTATAAACTTCAAGAATAGAGCCAAGCTTCGTAATTTCAAGAAGATTGTCGACATCGGAGCTGACAGAACAAAGGGCAAATCTTCCATTCTTTTTTTCAATTTCCTTGAAAATATTCAAGAATATTCCCAGAGCGGCTGAGTTTATAAAAGGAACATTTTTCATATTCACAATAATTTTTGGAACCTCGTTTTGATGCAGGCATGTTTCAAGTTCATCTGCCAGATCGAACTCCATTCCGGACTTTATAGCTCCGTCAAGTTCAATTATCCAGATATCATCTTTTTTCCTCGTTTTTGCTTTCATCAATAAACTTCCTTAAAACTCTGGGATATAAAACAAAAGTAATTTCGTTTCTGCAAGAACTTTTTGCAGAATATAGATTCCACATTAGCAGCCATTCTCGGTGAATGGGTGGGATTTTTATATAAGGAAGTAGCGGTGGTCTTTTTATTCAACGTCGAAAATTTTTCGTAAAGTTCTTTATATAACAAGTCTTCTTTTGATTATGTCCGCATCG
>JAOUFY010000105.1 GCA_029857955.1 Spirochaetia bacterium | reverse complement strand
TTCATAGTCAAGTTTTTTGTTTATGAATTTTTTATGAGCGCGTCCCAAAACCTGGGCGCACTCTTGCGGTACAGGGATGTACGTGTCTTAAAATCCATGGATGGGTTTTGGGACGCTCTTTAAGTAAATATTGAAATAATGAATTCATCACAACCCCTCGTTTCCATTTTAATGCCGGCTAAAAATACCGGCAAGTACATTTCCGAATGTCTGGACTCAATTTTAGCTCAAAGTTATTTAAACTGGGAACTCATTGTTGTAGATGATGGTTCCACCGACAAGACCTTTGAAATTGCAAATCGTTATGCCGAAGACAGAAGAATTCGTGTTTTCAGTCAATCCGCTTCAGGGATTATACCTGCCCTTCGGCTGGCATGTGAAAAATCGACAGGAAAAATGATCACCCGAATGGATAGCGACGACATCATGTCGCAAAATAAAATTGAGAAGTTAGCCGCCTTGTTAATGAAACACGGAGATGGTCATATTGCCACGGGTTCTGTCGAATATTTTTCGCAAACAAATCCAGGAGAAGGTTATTTAAAATATGCCCGCTGGCTAAACTCCTTAAACCAAAATAATTCGCATTTTTCTGAAATTTATAAAGAATGCTGTATCCCCTCTCCCTGTTGGATGCTCTGGCGCCAGGACCTGGATGCCTGCGAAGCATTTACACCTGATACATATCCGGAAGATTATGATCTGACATTTCGTTTTTATCGACGCGGTCTTAAACCCGTCGGGTGTACAGACATTTTACATCGTTGGCGCGATCATGAAAACCGCTCAAGTCGAACGATGGAATTTTATAGAGAAAATTCATTTATAAATCTAAAGGTAAATTATTTTCTCAGTATCGATTATGACAACAGTACAAATCTTGTCTTATGGGGCGCCGGCAAAAAGGCAAAAAAAATTGCAGAATTACTTAATAAGCAAAATATCTCCTTTTTCTGGGTCTGTAACAATTCAAAAAAAATCGGTCAGGAAATTTACAAAGTACTTATGCATGACTCGGCAGACTTTAATTTCTCGAACAAGAAAGTCATTGTTACACTTGCCAATGACATTGAACAAACCAAAGCCCGGCTGCATCTCGAAGGCTTTAACAATTGTCGCGCATATTTTTTTTGTTAGTCTGCCCGATATCGCAGCGTACCCTTCATAATAAAATTGCAATATATTGCTTGACCGCCGGCTTCAAATTTATATTTTTCAGACTATCTTCCATGCGCAAGATAATTCATATCGATATGGACTGCTTTTTCGCCGCAGTCGAAGTGCGCGACAATCCAGAACTAAAGGGCAAACCTGTGGCCGTTGGCGGATCACCGGAAGAACGAGGCGTTATCAGCGCGGCAAATTATGAGGCGAGAAAATTCGGCGTTCGTTCTGCCCTGTCATCTGCAATGGCTTTGCGAAAATGCCCCGAGCTTATTCTCATTTTTCCGAACATGCAAAAATACATCGAGGTATCTCAAGAAGTTCAGGCCATATTTCACAAGTTCACCGGCATCGTTGAACCATTATCTCTGGATGAAGCCTATCTGGATGTCACTGAATCTACGTTTTTTCAAGGTTCCGCATCGCTTCTGGCAGCTGAAATTCGAAAACAAATTTTTGAGACCACGGGACTTACAGCGTCGGCAGGTATCGCCCCGAACAAGTTTCTTGCAAAAGTTGCCAGCGACTGGAAAAAGCCAAACGGTCAATACGTCGTAACGCCCGACATGATCGATTCATTTGTTATAAATTTACCCATTGAAAAAATATCGGGAGTTGGCAAAGTAACCGCAGAAAAAATGCACAAACTTTCGATTCATACCTGCGGCGACTTACAAAAACTTTCTCTGGAGGATTTAAGAAATCATTTTGGCACATTCGGATATTCTCTCCACGAAATTTGCCGAGGCATCGATCATCGAAAAGTCATTACATATCGCGAACGAAAATCTTTATCAATAGAAAGAACGTTTAACACAGATCTTCCGACAACAGAGACGTGCCTTTAGATGATGCCGCAGCTTTTCGAAAGTTTTAAAAAGCGATTTACAAAAAAAAGCAGAGACAATAAAGTAAAAACCCTTTATGTAAAAATAAAATTTTCTGACTTCACGGCAACAACAGTGGAAGGCTCGTTTGATTCCATCAGTATGGAAAACTTTTCGCAACTCTTAAAAAAAGGCCTCCAGCGAAAAGACCTTCCGGTAAGGCTCATCGGTATCGGTGTTAAATTTTCGACAAAACCTGTAAACAGAGCTAAGGTAGACGACAGACAGCTTGAACTGTTTGAAATATAAAGGGGGCATAGCCCCCTCGTTTCAGCTTTTTTCAGGGTTTGTCTAAAAATAAATAACATGTCTTCATGACGTTTAGACAATCCCTGAAAAAGAGCTTCCACTACCCCCAACAAATATCGGCAAGGCAAGATCAACCTATCCCATTTTTCCATCGTCATAATCGCGGTAGGCCTGTATAATTTCATCTCTCGTGTTCATAACAAAGGGACCTCCTCTAAAGACAGGCTCCCCAATCGGATGTGCCGCTATCAGCAAATAACGTACTCCATTTTTGCCTGCCTTGACATGAACAAAATGACCCCAGCTAAATGCGACCGCATGACTTCGTTCAATCTGTCCCGAACCAAAGTCGGCGCTTCCCTCGAAAGGATATGAACATACGTTGTGTGCGGCAGGCGTATAGTGAATATACTCGGCTTGCGGCGGTAATTGTACATCAAGGTAAACTGGTTCGGTAACAATGCCTTCGACAGGTCCTTTTGTATTTTCAACTTCGCCGGCAACGACGCGAATTAATCCGCCGTTTGAAAGTTTAACTTCAGGAACATCATTTGGCTCAATGTTTTGATAACGAGGTTCGCGCATTTTTTCAGCTTTTGGTAAATTAACCCAAAGCTGAAAACCCCTCATCAGACCTTCGTCTTGCATGGGCATCTCGGAATGAATTACGCCTCGACCTGCCGTCATCCACTGAACGCCGCCGGAATGCAGTTCGCCGACATTGCCGACAGAGTCTTCATGCCGAACGCTTCCGTTTAACATGTAGGTGACGGTTTCAAAACCACGGTGCGGATGTGAAGGAAACCCCGCAATGTATTGACCAGGTATATCTGAACCAAATTCATCGAGCATTAAAAACGGATCAACATAACTTATCTCGGGCATTCCAATCGAACGTTTTAAACTTACGCCGGCACCATCAGAAGTATTTACCGCTTTAAAAACTTTAATCACTTCTCTGATTTTTTTGTTTTCCATATTACCCCGTTTATAATCTTTAGATAGCGGCCCAAAACCCGTCCATGGATTTTAAGACGCACGTACATCCCTGTACCGTAAGAGCGCGCCCAGGTTTTGGGACTCGTTCTTACTTAAACCCGTTGTTTTAATGAAACAATTAACCTGATATCAAGTTAATTGAATAATATTTACTCGACTATTTTTTCATTTAAAGAAACTATTTATGTCTGCTAACTTCATGAATATATCCATTGACATAACATTTCTGCCTGTAAATAATTAGTTGAATATCGGTCTTAAATAAATTTAATTATTTTCGAGTCATACGAAATGCGCGGAGTAAATCATTTAGGGTTCTAGCCTGTTCATTTAGCTGGGTCGCCGTACTTGATAATTCTTCAGACGACGCAGCGTTACTTTGCGCAACCTGATTTAACTGATTAACAGCGCTGTTCATTTGATTTACCCCGGTTGTCTGCTCATTAGAGGCCATCGTGATTTCTTTAACAAGGTCTGCCGTTTTATGAATGTTCGGCAGCATGGATTCAATGGAATCTTTTGCTTTTCCAGAAATGAGTTTACTTTTTTCGGTTAACTCTTTAATAAATTTTGCTTCATTTTGACTTCTCTCGGCAAGCTTTCGAACTTCAGAAGCTACCACCGCAAATCCTTTGCCGTGATCGCCAGCTCTGGCCGCTTCAATAGCTGCGTTTAGCGCCAGAAGATTGGTTTGATAGGCGATCTCATCGATGACATTTATTTTATCTGAAATTTCATTCATGGCGTCAACGGTACCTTTAACCGCATTGCCGCCCTCGGCGCTCATCTCGGCCGTTTTTTCAGAAAGATTTTCAGTGAGTTTTGCATTTTCAGCATTTTGAACAATGGTGGCGCTCATTTCTTCAAGCGAGGCGCTGGTTTCTTCCACCGCAGCGGCCTGCTCTGTGCTGTTTTGGCTTAACCCCTGAGACATGGAAGCAACATTGGAGGCTGCCGATTGAATGATCCCGGAATATTCTTTAATTTTACCAACCGTTCCGATTACATTGTTCACCATGACGTGCATGGCGCGGTAAAGATTGCCTGATTCATTATGTAAATTCATGGGTAAATCCATCTGAAGATAACCCTTGGCAACATTATAACCCACGTCAATAACGCCAAGCATGGGCTTGAGAATTTTTTTATTGATAAATAAGACATTCAGCATTACAACGACAAAGGCGCTGACAAAAGTAGCGGTCAAACTAATTATAGCAGGTACATCAATTACATATTTCATGGTTGAAAAGAAAAGCGGAACAGCCCATAAAATTTGCATCAATAAAAATTGCGTTTTTAAATTCATGGAACTTCCATAAAAACTATGGGGAAATGATACAGTCTGATTAATTACATCGGTATAAAGTTTGCTGACTTCCCGAATGGCATTTTTATCTGGTTTAA
>JAOUFY010000007.1 GCA_029857955.1 Spirochaetia bacterium | reverse complement strand
GTAAAGTCAGGCACAGAAGACTATTCCGACGATCAAAACTGCCACCTACTGAAAACAAGATTCCAGGAATCCTTATCGCTTATAATAACAAAATTTTCGCCGAAGGTAGCCTGATTTTATCCAAAAAGTAACATTTCTCCTAATGATGTATTTTGAGATTGTAATTTCCGCCATTCACCGAGAATGGCTGCTATCAACTGCTCCCGTCCCGTTTTGGGAGCGGCTACTTCTTTAAATTCTCATTAATTTATATAATGTTCAAGAAAAATCTCGTTATTCCGAAAATATCCCTATGGATAAAAAAATAAATACAAGTGAAATTAGTGTAATCACAAAATATTGTGAACAATTGATCCAGATTTTTCAGGATGAAGAGTGGTTGTATCTTGATCTTATCAAAAAAGAAGGTTTAAAAAAAGAAGCCATTTTATCTAGAAATGCGGATTCCTTGTTAAAAATCAGTAAAGAGCAGGAAGATTTTCTTAAAGTCGTTGATTTACGTGAAAGAGAAAGGTCTGAAATTATAAAAAAAATTACTGAATTGCACAATATGGGTAACCAGCTTGAAAAAATTTCCGAATTGACCGAACTTCCCGGGCTGTCTGGCGATATGAAAGAAAAACTTTTGCACCACAGTTATGCTCTCCGCGAACTTATGTTTACCCTTAGAAACATTACAAGTATTAATCAGGAAATGCTCGAAGACAATAAGCGCTTATTTGATTCGCTGATAGAAGAATTGACTGACGACAAAGATACATGTTACAGCCCTGTCGGCAAAAATAAAAAAACTTCGGGACCGCTTTTTGTTAATATTAATGGTTAATAAAAACAGAAGTTTTGCAGATGATTTAAATTTAAGGAGATAATATGCCATCGACATTTATGGGACTTGAAACGGCGAAACGGGGATTAAATGCCCATCAACAGGCCCTCCAGGTAACGGGGCATAATATTTCTAATGCAGATAATAAAAATTATGCGCGTCAGCGAGTAAACTTCAGTACGATGACTCCCCTGTATGATCCTGCATTAAATCGAGCGCTTGGACCAGGAATGATCGGTCAGGGAACTGTAATTTCTTCCATTGAACGGGTTAGAGATGGTTATATTGATGATAGAATTGTAGAAACTACGCAATCAAAATCATATGCAGAAGTTCAGGAACGATATTTTAACCAGATGGAAGGTGTTTACAACGAGCCTGGTGATTCTGGAATCAGGGCATCTCTCGACAACTTTTGGAATTCCTGGCAGGATCTTTCAAATTACCCTGAAGAATATGGCCACCGTGAAGTTGTAAAAACAAGGGCAGAAGAGCTTGTATTCAAGATTAGATCAACCTATGAAAAACTAGATAGCTTAAAAAAACAAGCTGATTTTGAACTTCAAACTACCGTCAATAAAATAAATACCTTTGCCTCTGAAATACGAGATATAAATGAAAAGATTGTAAAATCGGAAGCTCTGGGAGACCGGCCAAATGATCTGCTCGACAGAAGAGATCAACTTGTTCAAGAACTCTCGCAAATGGCAGATATTTCAGTATCACGATCGGATTCCAGCGGTATGAGTGTTTATATTAACGGCGAGGTACTTGTACAGGGAGAATTTCAAAACAAGTTAGTAACCATGCCTGATACCGGTAATGAAGGACTTTCAAAAATTTACTGGGAAAAAAGTCAGACAGAACCCATTTTTTCAAATGGCTCAATTTATTCTTTGCTTAAAATGCGAGACGGTATTATCAAAGAAAGTATCGATAAGCTTGATTTATTGGCAACAAATTTACATGAAGTGATCAATTCTATTCATCGAGACGGTTTTGGTTTAACCGGCGATACGAACATTGACTTTTTTAAACTAGAGTCGCAATCGCGCGAAGTTTCAGGAAACATAGATTTAAATAATGACGGACAAAACGAGAGTACCGGTGTTTTTAAAATTGCCGGTAAAAATGCGTTAAAAAAAGATCAACCGATCGGAATTAATGGCGTGATTTCTTTTGTTCAAAATAATCAAAGTCATACCCAGGTTCAAATTGCATATAAAGAAAATGAAACTCTTTCTGATATAATCCATCGAATCAATAAGTCCGGTGCAGGTGTTGTTGCGTATGTTGATCATAGAGACAGACTTGTTTTAAAAGGAAATGTTGCTGATGACGATAGTCAGAAAAATTTTATAATTCGACATATCGAAGATTCGGGTGAATTGCTGGTTGGCTTTGCGGGAATTCTTCAAAATTCAGGAGCTGCAGGCGCCTTTGATTACCAAAGAACAAATGAAGTTGGACGCCTTCAAGCAGGAAGAGAAAACATAACATTTTCGCCGGTTAAGCATCCTGCCGGTGCATTGTCATTAAATGAACAAATCAAACAAAATGTAGGTTTAATTGCGGCAACCGGCGGTAAAGATGTCGGAGGCACAGGGGATATCAATTCGCCAAATGGACAAAAAGACGGTCAAAATGCACTTAAGATTGCTCAGGCATTGCGTCATAGCGATACCATGGTGGGTAAATTTAAAAACCCTGAGGAATTTTATAATGATCTTATTGCAAAACTTGGGGTTGAAAGCAGAGCCGCAAAAGACAAGGTCGAGAGCAGTGATATTATTATGAAAAATCTGGAGAATATGAGACAGTCAATCATGGGAGTGAACATGGATGAGGAGATGTCCAACATGGTTCAATTTCAGCATGGTTACAATGCTTCGGCAAAATTAATACAGACCATTAACGAAATGCTGGATTATTTAATCAACAGGTTAGGTTAACGTATTTGTTTTATTGCATGTTACCCTGTAAGGCTATTTTTTTTATCAATAATAAATTCGGAGATATGAGGAAATAAAATGAGAATTACACAGACGATGATTCACAGCGATTTGGTATTAACTTTAAATCGCCAGAATTCAGCAATAGAAAAGGTTGAAAATGGTTTATCAACAGGCGTTAAGATTCAAAAACCTTCAGATGATCCGATTGGTTCTGCAAATCATAATATTTTAAGTTCACGGTTAAATGAGCTGGTTCAATATGATCGTAATGTAGTTGATGCGAAAGATCGAATGAATTTAATTGATGGTCAATTAAGTCGCGTTACAGATATTTTACAAAGGGTACGAGAATTGAGCGTTCAGGCTGCCAACGGAACAAACGGTAAATTTGAATTATCTGAATCTATTGCCAGAGAAATTGAACAACATCTTTTAGCCCTTGTTGATTTGGCAAACATAAAAGATTCAACAGGGCGTAATTTATTTGGAGGAAGTGTTACTGAACGCGAATCGTTTGTAGCAGTGTTTTCAAATAATGTGGTAAACGGCGGACTTGATAACGGCAGGGCAATGAGCGGTGTGGTATATCAGGGTGACATTTTAACTCAAAAGCGAGAAATTGAACGAGGAGAGCAGATGGATGTTACCGTTCCAGGTAACAAAGTTTTCTGGGGTACAAATATGAGCATTGCATCTAACTATAATGCACAGCAGTATATTTCACGCGGAAATCAATCTTTTTCTATTGATGGAGTTCGCATTGAAGTAAATGCCGGTGATTCATTAAAAGAAATTGTAAAAAAAATAAACAGCGCTCCACTTGATGTTGAAGCTTCAATCGGCGCACAAAATGACCTTATGTTAACAACTAAGTCGCCTCATCAAATTTGGCTTGAAGATCTTGATGGTTCAACGGTTCTTCAAGATATTGGTATTGTAGACGGAAACAATCCTGCTCCAGGAAATAACTATCATCCATCAGCGGTAGTTTCTGGAAAGTCCATGTTTGAAGTGATTATGCAGTTACGAGATGATTTAATTCGAGGAGATCAAGCTGAGATTGGGGGTAAAGATCTGGAAGCCGTCGATATGGCAATAGATAATGTGTTAAGGTACCGATCTGAAGTGGGCGCCAGAGTCAATCGTATTGAAATGCATGAGAGAAGACTTGCAACAGATAAATCATATACTCAGGAACTTCTCTCAAAAAATCAATCGGTGGATATTGTAGAATCCATCGTTGATCTCAAGTGGCTGGAATCTGTACATGGGTATGCGCTTAGAGTAGGCGCGGATATGATAAAACCATCTTTGATGGACTTTCTGAGATAAAAAGGGAAAAATATGACAACTGAAAATAACGATGAAATAGAAATTGAAACAAAACATTTTGGAAAAATAAAAATAAAAGAAAACGAAATGTTAAAATTTCCAAATGGAATTTTAGCTTTTGAAGGTTTTACAAACTACGTTATATTACCCGAACATAAAGATTCAGTGTTTCATTGGTTACAAAGCCTGGATGATCCGAAACTTTCATTTTTACTTCTTGAACCATATCTTCTTCTCCCCGAGTATGTTCCAGATATATTTGTCTATGAAATAGAAAATTTATTTGGAAACAGAGATATATCAAATTTATCGGTATGGTGCATTGTAACAATACCTCCAAATCATCCTGAAAAAATGACGATCAATGCACAGGGGCCAATTGTCATTTCAAATGAAAAAAGGCTTGGCGGGCAGTTTATCTCTAATAATGAATCCCATTTGGTGCGGACACCGGTTCTGGAGCTGGTGGAAGCCGGGGTATTGACTTAATGCTTGTACTGAGCAGAAAAACAAATGAATCCATAATTATCGGAGAAAACATCGAAATTCTGATCGTTGAAATAAAGGGCGATCAGGTTAAACTGGGCATTAATGCGCCAAAAGATGTCACTCTTTATCGCGGTGAAATTTACGATGCCATTCAAAAAGAAAACAAGGAAGCAGCTAATTCCATGCTAACTGATGATATCCAATCACTTCTTCGCAAGAAAAAAAAATAATTTTTTTAAAATTTGCCAGCTTTCTATTACTATCAATGGAATATTATTGACAGTATATCAATATTTGATGATATTCGTCTGCTTTGTATGGTTTAAGTCGAAAAGCTATGATTCTTTACTTAATGTAATATATAGTTTTAAAATTTAAGCATATGATGCATAACGTTTAAAATCGCCCAAAAGGCAAACATATTTTAGGAGAATATAATATGATAAAAAAAGTATTGGCTTTAGTAGTAATGGCAATGTTGTTCAGCTTTAACTGTGAAAAAGGTTGCTCAATGGCAAAAAAAGAAGAAGCAAAAGAACAAACAATGGAACAGCCAGCTGGTGGAGATGCAGCGACTGAAACAGGAGCTCCTGCGGCAGCAGAAGAAAAATAATTCAGTTAAAATCCGCAATCAGTTGAGTTTTATTTAATAATTGATTGTTAAACTAAACTTTAAAGCCCACATCAAAAATAAAAAACGGTGTGGGTATTCTTCAGTAAGTTTTTTATTTCACATCCAAATATATTTTAGATTGACACCAGTATATAATCTATAACTGTATCATATGAAACAATTACCTGTTTGTCCGAACTGCGGAAAAGAAAAAAAATTTGGATGTAGTTGCGAATATGGTAGTTTAATGAAAGTTAAAATGGAACCAACAGAAAAACAAAAAGGATTTTTTCACAAAAAATTCTGCCCGAAATGCGGTGCGTCCTCCAACGAAATGCATTGCAAGAAATGCGGGTTTTCATTTTCATTAGAAGATTTCTGGATAGCTAAATTCTGGTAAGAATCATTTTTTAAAAACATAATAATGTTTCGTAAACTCTCCAGTTAAATTTACATAGTTTTTAATTGAATTATAAGAAATAATAAAACGTTCTGCGAATACAGATGTAAAAGTATCATCTGGAATGATGAATTCATAAAAATCAATGTTTTTAAATCCAAAGCGTAAAGCCAGCGCGACATGTTCATGCCATTGAGCTTTATTTGAAGAATAAAAATTTCTAACGTTTTGAATTTTACCCGTAAGTTCGAGACAATAAGGCGGGAATACGCAGGATTCTAGACTGTCTGTAATGAGCCCATGAGTAAACCATTGAAGGGGGGTATCATGATTCGAAAATGATGAAAAGTTTAAATGTAAAAAATCCTGGCTTACATTTTTAAAATATCGATTTAACAGTGAAACAAATGATTTGTTTGAGTAAAAACCATTTTGCGGATAGACAGGTTTTATTTTCTTAAATATTTTTTGTATGAGTTTTGGATTATATTTTGAAATTGATTGTAATGCCATCATTATACTCGTTGCGCCTTCAGCGATGACCATGTTGTTGGTCAGAAAATCTGATAAATTCTCGTTTTCTTTTAAAATTTGCGTTAAATATATCGAAGAATCGACCATGGATGGTGAACATTCACCCAAAACAATGACTTTTTCCTGATTTAATAATCGAGCAGGATATTTTTCAAACCATTTCCAGAAGCTGTCGTCAAGTTTATTATAAAATGGAATTTCATTTAGGTCAATTATCTTTTTAAAAAAAAGAGGATATTTAATTTCACGATCGTTTAATGCTGGCAGGGATGTTGTGAAAATTTCCAGGGTTGGCGGCCATAGATCGCTATTTTCAGCCGGATGTAGGCCCGGATAACCATATGTTCGGTATTTTCTCATGATAAAAAGACCATCGGATTCTTCATGAAAAAAATTTGTTAATTCTTCGCCACAGTGAATGATGATGTTGTCATATTTAATCGAGAGGATATTATAAAAACTTACCCACTGTTCGCGAGATATTTTCCATTGAGATAAATGTTGAACATTAATGATGTCCACATTTTCATAGGTTAAAGTTCGTTCCATTAATAATATTGCGGGGTCAAATGTTCGATCATCTTTTATATGCATGATCGGCGGTTTTGGTTCTTTTTGAATAAACGAATATATACTCATTCCTGCCGGATTCATCTCAAGATACACTGTTTTTTTATTTTTCTTATTGGCAAAATAAGCAGCAATTGTAAATGCAAAATGAATTCCCTGCCACCCTGACTGAATGGAAACAACCGTCCATATTCTGGGAAATTTTTTCCAGGGATTAAGACTTTCGTTGCCTGCATTGGTTTCATAAAGAACATATGATTGCATTGCTTTTGGGAACTCAAGAAAAAACAATGCCAATATTTTAGTTTCGATGTAAACAATACGGTGAGGGGTATTAGAGTGGTAGTTTTTTTTTATATTTTTAAAAAAAGGTTTTATACCAAGAATTTCACGAGCCGGATCATAAAAACGTTTTTCATCATCATATAGCTGTCCTGATATTAAAATAAAAGAAAAGTCACCGCCTGCCAGATCATCTATTTGCCCGTTTTTCCATGGTAATTCTTTAAGTTTATTTCTTTCTCTGTAACTCAGTCCTGACAGCGACGGAGGAAGAAGAAAATACTCCATCAAACAACTCCGCGAAGTTTGGTGATCAGCTCTTTTTTATCTTTAAGTTCGATGGGTCTTGACTGGCAAAATAATTCGGCCTGTGTGCTGAACTCTCCAGTAGTCATACAGATACCTTTTGTAATGCTTTTAGCCCTCATACTTTCATGCATGATACGAAGTTCTTTTTCGGAAATTTGTTCGGTTGTACGAAAAATAAAAAATAAAGTGGAGGGTCTTTTTGAGGTTCTAAAACCCTGGTCGCCGGAGTCAACTGCAATAAGCGTAACAAGTGAATCATTTTTTACTTCAAGATCGGTTACATTATAGCCTTCTTTCTCTACAAGATCTCGGCAAATTTTTTCAAATTTTCCAGGAGAAGCAATCATAAAATCTTTTATTGAATCATGAGTACGAAATTCCTCAAAAGTCGCAAGTTTTTCAGGGGTATCTCTGAATTTAGGATTAATTTCCATGATTTTTTCCCAGTTATTGATGGCTAAATTAAAATCTCTTAATTTTTCAGCAGATGCAGCAATAAAGTAATAAGAATTTAATTTTAATTCATTTGATCCCTCTGCAGATTCAAGAGCGCTTTCAAATTCAGTGATAGCTTTTCGGTACTGCTCTTTTTCATAATAACAAAGTCCCTTGCCCATCGTAGCGCGTCCTCGCCAGGCGCTGTCTTTTGATGATGCATCAAATTCTCGCATAGCTGCATCAAGTTCCTTTTCTGAGCGTAAACACTGACCAAGGTAGTAATGAGCAGCATAATGTTTAGGATTTACGCGTACTGCTTCTGTAAGCGCTTCTTTTGCGCTGCGGATGTTTTTAGCGTTATACTGAATTGCCCCGATATGATATTGTGCGTCGCTGTGGCGTGGTTGTATTTTTGCCGCTTGTATATAGTAGGGTAATGCTTTGTCGCCAAGCCCTGCATTTTCAAATAAAAGTCCGACCTGGTAGAAATTATCGCCTACATTGGGTGCCAGTTTTGTAAGAATGAGAAATTCCTTTTTGGCTTCATTATAATTATGAGTATCAAGGTATAATTTAGCCAATCGGGCTCGAATATTTTCTTCCTTTATTTTGGAATCACGTACCACATATCGAACAGCCTGTTTGTACTCCATAATGGCTTCGGCCGTTTGACCATTTTTCAAGTATGCTTCTCCCAGTAAAAAATGAATATAGGGATTATGGTCATCATCTTCAACAAGCGCAAGAAGTTTTTTTAAGGCAAGAGCAACTTGACCGCTTTCAATCATCACTGCAATCTCGTCGATTCGCTTTGGTAGAAAATACATTTTGAAAATATAAAAACTAAATAAACCGACGATACCGACTATACCGCCCATTAAGATTAAAGTAACTATGTCATCCATGAATTAAGTACACACCTGAAAGATTGTTTTGATAAATATAAAATAATATTATTGAAAAAATCATGTTATAAATATAGTTAGATTTTTAATGATAGAACATTTTGTAAAGAGAATAATTACATAATTTTTATAATATAAGTATTGATATAAGAAAATATATTGCAAACTTTATAAAATAAACTAAATTTAATGTACAATGAGTGATTGTTATTGAATCAAAGGTGAAATCAGCCGATAATATATTTTACAGAAAAATCCTGTTAATTTTTTATTTTATTGATTTATCAATTATTAAAAGAGTAGCGGGATAACGTAAGGAGAATAGTTCTTGACGTCGGAGCTCGTCGGCTATCCATATATTTTATGTCTAAAATCAATAATTTTACAATTTTTATAAATTTGTTTAAATAACAGTTTGAAAACATAGCTTGAAAGTAAATTTGCAAATGATTTCGCAGAAAGTAAATAAACTGAAAAACAAATTTTGGAGTTTACTGAATGCATTTGTCTTTTACAGCATAAATCCTAAAAAAAATATAATCAATTGGCTCATTTTTTTTTCAATTACGATAATAACTTCTCTGCCATATTTTTATATAATATATACATCGCCGTCCTCTGAGCTTATTATTGAAATTTTATATTGGCAGGCTGCTACTTTTTTTCTGAGTAATTTACTATTAACGGTTAATTTTTCACTGGCCGTTATGGGGATCCACTTGTCGGCAATTTTAATTTTGCCTAATTATGTCACAAATTTGACATATAATGGAATATTTTTTGTTTTAATTTTACTTTTTACAGTTTATTGGCTGACCTATGCATTTACCCATTTAAAAAAATGGGATATGGAAAGATTGAGGGAGGCAGGGATGCTTCTCGAAGTTAAACAAAAACGTATCAACAGTCTTTTTGATAACGAGTTCTATGCCATAGTTGTTCATAATAAAGGAGTTATTCAAGATACCAATGAAACATTTACTACATTGTTTCAATATAAACCAGATGAAATTAAAGGTAACGATCTTTTCGAAACATTGTTTAAGAATGATTCGTCGGAAAGAAATAAATTTATTTCCGTTGAATCAAATTTTAATGTAGAAACGTTTGCTTATCGAAAATCCGGGGAAAAAATTCCTATTGAAATCATTGGGAAAAAGTATGAAGAAGAAGGCGAGTCGCTAAAAATATGTTTTATCCGCGATATCAGCAGTAAACAAGAATTATACCTTGAATTAACAAGGCATAAAAATTATTTACAAAAAATACTTGATGCGCTTCCTCATGCGATTTTTGTTAAAGATATTAAAACCATGAGTATTCAAACAGCCAATAAGGTTGCCAATACGGAAATATTTGATAATGAAAATAATGAGACTATTCAAAATAACATTTTAAACGCTTCCGAAGAATACCACCGTGGGCTTGAATTGGTTAAAAAAACCAGATTGCCGTTAACCATTGAAGAAACTCATGTCTTAAATGATGGTGATGAACGTTACATTGAAATGTATATTTACCCTTTTTTAAATGAATCGGGAGAAATTGAGCAGCTTCTAGAAATTATTACGGACATTACATCTCGTAAAAAAATTGAACAACGCTTAAAAAATACGTTAAAAGAGCTAAGAGATATCAGAGAGGCTCTTGATGAGCATGCGATTGTCTCTATAACGGATCCGCATGGACTCATTACCTATGTAAATGACAAGTTTGTCAAAGTTTCGGGTTATACAAGAGAAGAATTGATCGGAAAAAATCATCGCATTATTAAATCAAGTGAACATTCAAATGAATTTTATAAAGAAATGTGGGATACGTTACTTGACGGCAGGATATGGCAGGGTGAGGTAAAAAACCGGTGTAAAGACGGCAGCTTTTACTGGGTTTCGTCAACGGTTGTACCATTTTTAGATGAGAATAATGAACCATATCAATTTGTTTCTATACGAACCGAAATAACTGAACAAAAAGAAATTGCAGAACAACTTAAAGACGCTAAAGAGGAAGCTGAGCGGGCCAGTCGGGCAAAAAGTACATTTCTGGCAAATATGAGTCATGAAATAAGAACGCCGTTAAATGCAGTGATTGGTATGGCAGAACTGGCGATGACTACACAGTTGACACCTGTTCAAGCCAAGTATTTACATTTAATTCAATCATCAGGGGAAAATCTGCTGAATATCATTAATGAGATTCTTGATTTTTCAAAAATTGAGGCCGATAAACTTGTTGTTGAAAGTAATGATTTTCAATTACGTCATACTCTGTATTCTACACTGCATATATTTTTATTTCAGGCCAAAGAAAAAGGCCTGATAATGTCAACGACAGTAAACCCTGGCGTACCTGATTTTCTCATTGGAGATCAACAGCGTATAAAACAAATATTGATTAATTTAATTGGAAATTCCTTAAAATTTACCGATGCAGGCTTTCTCATTCTCGATATTGATGCGCCAGATTATGATGGCGTTAGCGAAGATATCGAAATTAAATTTGTAGTTGCAGATTCCGGTATAGGGATTCCTGTCAGTAAGCAAAAATTAATTTTTGAAAGCTTTACCCAGGAGGACAGTTCGACGACCAGAAAGTACGGCGGAACCGGATTAGGCACCACGATTTCAAGGGAACTTACCAGAAAAATGGGCGGTGAGATGGGCGTTTTTAGCCCTGTAAGGCATTATCGTTTTGACATGGGAGGCGTTGGTTCTGAATTCTGGTTTACCATAAAATGTCGTGTAAATCAAAACAAAGAAAAAGAATTTTTAACCATTTTAAAAGAAAAGAATTTAAAAGGAATGGTTTCAATTTTAGATTGGAAAACCTGGTCGGTTGTAGAAAAATATTTTAATGAATTAAAAGTTCAATGGGAAAGATTTACGGTTGATGATATTATATATAAAAAAGATTTAAATCTTGATTTTATTTTAATTGAAATGCCTGCGAGTATGGATAAGTTAGCTGAAATTTTAACCAATCTGCAAGAAAAGCAAAAAATCTCAAATTTAACCAATGTTGTTGTAATTCTTGAAGACGAACTTACTTTTGATACAGCCATTTTGTATGAAATGGGGGTTAACTATTTTATATATAAAAACATAACTGAAATGTCCTTATTAAGAATGTTTAATTTTATTATTCATGAAAATAAAGAAAACATTGACTCCTCAGAAGTTGAGGTTGTTGCGAGGAATAAAGTGGAAGAAAAAACACTTTTATTGACCGAAACATTTGAAGAATCCGCGAATAAAAATAATTTAAATGTATTGATTGCTGAGGATAATGAGATAAATCAATTTTTGTTAAAAACAATTCTAGAAAGTATTGGTTGTGATGTTGAGTTAGCGTCTAATGGCCTTGAGGCCCTAAAAACACTGAAAGCAAATAAAGACAAGTTTGATTTAATTTTTATGGATTTGCAGATGCCTGAAATGAATGGATTTCAAGCAGCTGAAGAAATTAGAAAATCAATATCAACTACAATTCCAATCATTGCCGTTACGGCAAATGCATTTAAAGAAGATATGGACAAAACAGTATTATCAGGTATGAACGACTTTATAGCTAAACCATATACAAAAGAAATTTTAGTGAAGATCATAAAAAAATATAATAAAAAATTTGAGTTGTCATGATTTCAATTAATGTGATGCCCACAGGAATGTTGGATGTAAATTGTTCCCTAATCGGCAATCTTCAGACGAAGGAAGCATTTCTTGTTGATCCTGGAGGAGACGAAGATGAAATTTATCAATATATCAAAGATCAAAGACTAAATTTAAAAGCAATTTTACACACCCATGCACATTTTGATCATATCATGGGCACGGAGCCATTGATAAAAAAATATTATCGTAATCAGAATATTCCTGTTTATTTACATAATGACGATCAGTTTTTATGGGAGAATCTTGCGTTTCAGGCACAGGTCTTTAATTTAAATTTACCGGGAAATGATCTTAAAGTAACACATCAGTTACATCATAATGAAATTTTAGAGATTTGCCAAATTAAGATTCGTGTGATGAACACTCCAGGGCATTCGCCGGGCTCCTGTTCTTTTTTAATTTCTGAGCCATTTGTTTCAACACCGGTATTGATCGTTGGCGATGTGATTTTTCAAGGTTCCATTGGACGAACCGATTTGTGGAAAGGCGATTACAACACACTTATAAAATCCATCCATGAAAATATTTTTTCGTGCCCGGATCAAACGCGAATCATTCCAGGGCATGGACCTGAAACAACCGTTGGCGAAGAAAAAATGTATAATCCATATCTTGCAGAATAAATTTTATGACAAAAAAGGGTATCGTAATACTCGGGGCTGGCTTATTACAAACGCCATTGATTAAAGCTGCGAAAAAAAGAGGCTGGTTTGTAATCAGTGTTGATATAAATGAAAATGCTCCAGGAATAAAAGCTGCTGATGAATTTTTAAAAATATCAACACGCGACGCCGATGGATTAATACATGCCTTGCGCGATTACGTTGGAAAATTTCACCATTGTGGCACGCTTGGCACTGACATGACCGCCACCATTGCATCCGTAAATCAGGCTTTTGAATTGGGCGGTTTAACGATCCGGCAGGCTGAAGTGACAACGCATAAAGGTAAAATGCGCCAGTTTTTATCAGCAAACGGACTAAAACAGCCCGATTTTATCATAACAAATCAAAAATCGATTGCTCAGGATTGGGCAATTGCAAATTATTCTAAAAATGGATTTGTCATTAAACCGGTTCATAACATGGGCGCGCGCGGCGTTATGAAGCTGAACAGGCCGGAGGATTTAAGCTTTGCTTTTGAATATGCTTCTTCACATTCGATCGGAGGCGAGATTATTCTTGAAGAATACATTGAAGCCGATGAATTATCTGTTGATGCGCTTTGTGTAAATGGCGAAACATATATAACCGGTTTGGCTGATCGATGCATTGAAATCAGGCAGGGAAGATATTTTATTGAAACGGGTCATACCATGCCGACGCAAAAAAATCGGCGAGTCCATGACAAAGTATTAAATGAAATTCGAAAGATTTCTCAGGCTCTTGGAGATCTAGAGAAATCATCATACACAGGAGCTTTAAAAGGCGATATACGACTAACATCTGATGAGAGTGTCATTGTCGGCGAGGTAGCTACACGTTTGTCCGGCGGCTTTATGAGTACCCATACCTATCCTCTGGCAAGCGGCAATGATCTTTTAAACGCTTATCTGGATGTACTTGAAAACAAAACCCCTCAAATGTGTCTTGGGAATGTTAATGACATATACCAAAACGTAACCATAGAAAGAGCTTTTTTGTCTCAGCCCGGGCGGGTGGAAATTTTTGAGATCCCAAATGATTTTTTATATCCGGAGGCTATTGTACAAAACACATTTATTCACTGTAAATCGGGAGACTATATTGCATCGCTTCAAAGCAATCTGGGAAAGCCCGGTAATGCCGTCATTTCAGCTTCAACACTTTCGATCGCTGAAAATTGCGCAAGTCAATTACAGAGTGAATCGAAGTTAAAGGTTCATTTGGAGCCATTGACGCGCAAAGAAATCAATCAGCTGGCCAGAGAAAAATTTAATAAAAACTATTGTCATGTCTGTAAAATATGCGATGGTATAAACTGCGCATCCGGAGTTCCTGGAATGGGCGGCACAGGCAAGATGAAGGCATTTCAGGACAATCTAATGGCTCTTGGCGAAATTAAATTAAATTATAACAGAAGTAAGAAACACATCAATGATCAAATCATCGATACAAAAGCAATTTTTTTAAATAAAACGTTACCTTTTCCTGTATTAAATGCACCCATTACAGGTTCCATTACCAATATGGGCTCGAGTATTACGGAATATGATCATGCCATTGAAATTGCCATGGGAATGAAAGAACTTGGTCTTCCCGCAATGTTTGGCGACGGCGCAAGCCCTGATAAGTATTTTACGGCAATTGAAGCCATTCGTCAATCCGGCGGAGGCTTTTTAGTGATAAAGCCACGGCAGGATAATGATGAAATTATTCGGCGAGTACAGGACGCCGAAAGCGCTGGAGCCGACGGCTGGGGAATCGACATTGATGCCGTGAAACTTGTGACCATGGAAAATAAAAATCAACGCATGAGCAAAAAAAGCATTCAAGATTTACGAAAAATTTCATTAAAAAGCAAACTCCCTTTTTTTATCAAAGGGGTTATGACTGTGGAGGAATCGCTTGAAATGGCCGACGCAGGGGCAGGCGCTCTGATCGTCAGTAATCACGGGGGACGAATCAATGATGACCAGCCAGGTTCAGCCAGGGTGATCGGCGCTATCGTAACTGAAGTAAAAAAGCATTACCCCGAAATTCAAATATTTGCCGACGGCGGAATTCGAAGCGGCGAAGATGTTTTTAAAATGCTTGCGCTTGGCGCAGACGGAGTTCTCGTCGGCAGGCCAATTTCTATTGCAGCCGTTGCAGCCGCCAGACTCGGGGCCTATTCCGTTTTAAAAACCTATTTTAATGAGTTGCAGACGACAATGAAAAAATTAAGCCTTGATAGTATTTCAAAAATTAACAGTGCACATATTACATTTTAAAATGAAAAATTAATTATGAACGCCTCTGTATACAGAAAGGCCGCAAAATTTTGCGACCATGTTATTTTCAGATCGGCGTAGCGTATCAATAAAGTTGCAGTTTTGAGAATGCGCGAGTCCGATTTGAAATCTTGTTAACTGAAAAACTGTTGTCATCCTGAGGCTTTTTATGCAAGATGATATCCCTCTTGCAGATATTGAATGGAATTTTAAATATAACTAAATGAAAAAATATATTATTTGGGGTATGGGTTTGCTGGGAACTTCTCTTGCGCTTGAATTAAAAAAAAAAGGCGCCGATGTTGTTGGTATTGAAAAATCCATGGAAAATATTGAAATATTAAGAAAATTAAATTTCGACAAAATTCACCAGGCTGATGATGAAACGTTTTTTGAAGAAATCGGCAATTGCAATGGAATCATCATTGGAACCCCTGTAGACCAGGTTTATTCTATACTTGAAAAATTGTCTGTCAGCAAAATTCCTCAAACATGCTGGATCACAGATATGGCATCTACAAAAAATGAGCTGATGTATAAATTTACCACATCACAAAATGCGATGATTTCAAGATTAAACTTTATCGGTTCTCATCCCATGGCTGGCAGTGATTTAAGCGGACCTGCTCATGCGCGGCATGATTTATTTTCAGGCGCGACAATTTATATAACCCCTCCGGAATCGAATTCCGAGAAAAATATGAACGGGGTTAAAGAAACATCAAATTCAATACAACAGGTGATGGAATTCTGGAAAAACGTGGGAGCCCAACCTTTTGTAATATCGTCAGAAGTTCACGACAAATGGGCGGCTTATTTAAGTCATGGACTTCATCTGGTCTCCTGCATGGTATCTCATATGCTGGAAAATATACCAGAGGTTTATAATTTAAAAATACCGCCGGCTGCGGGCAGTTTTCGGGATATTACCCGCGTGGCTGGCAGCAACCCGAAACTTTGGGATGGCATCATTAATTCAAATGCAAAAGAAGTTACAAAATATCTCGATAGCCTGGAAAAACTAATTCACGACTGGAAGCTTTTATTAGCTGAAAAGAAATTACCTGTCGAGGATATTTTTAAAAAATCGGCTGTCATTAGAGCTGCTATTATAAAAAACTAAAACCAGATTCAGTTAAAAGGTAAGCTAAATGAAAAATAAAAAAGAGAGAAGTCATGGAAACAATAACGCTTGAATTCAAAGGAGACAAGTCTCTTTCACACCGCAGCGCCATATTTTCAGCTCTTGGCCGGGGAACTTTTGAAATTAAAAATTTTTTGACTGCAGAAGATACCATCAACACCCTCAATGCGATGAAAAATCTGGGCGTTCGTATCGAAGGCGATGTAAAAAGCGGATCTTTTAAAGTTCATTCTCAAGGTCTGGCAAATGCGATGAAAAATATCGGGCAGCTGAAATTTACAGCCGATCTGGGTAATTCCGGAACCGGATCAAGATTGCTAATGGGTCTTTTTTCAGGATTGCCTGATGCCGAGGTAATCATTACCGGAGACGAAAGTCTTAAGAAAAGGCCAATGGGGAGAATCTCAAAACCATTAACGGCAGCAGGAGCCGTCTTTGAACCCCTAGACAAATTGCCGATAACGGTATATGGCCGAAAACTTTTGCCCATTATGCACGTTGAAAATCTCGGTTCTGCCCAGGTTAAATCAGCCTTGATATTGGCGGCAATTGCTTCAGGCGTTTCTCTTCGTATGGAGGAACAAATTCCATCGCGCGATCATACTGAAAATATGCTGCAATTTTGCGGCGTAAATTTAACTAAAGAAAACCTGGATGTTTCAGAAGGAACTGGCGACAAGACAGGCGGGTTTCTTATTGAAATGGAACCTCCCTACGACATAAAGCCTGTTGCATTTGACATTTGGGGCGATATATCGTCGGCTTCATTTTTTATCATTCTGGGTTTATTAAATCAAAAAAAGAAGGTTCATATAAAAAACGTTTTACTAAATCCATATCGTGATAAATTTGTTCATATTTTAAAAAAGATGGGCGGACAAATTGAAATCATCGAGAAAGAAGAACGATGCGGCGAACGAGGGGGCGATATCATTGCTTCGCCTTCACAATTGCATGGAATTGAAATTTCACCTTCAGATGTTCCGGCAATTATTGACGAGTTGCCTGTATTGACCATTGCAGGTCTGTTTTCAAAGGGCAAATTTTCATACCGCGGCGCCGGTGAACTTCGTCATAAGGAATCTGACCGAATTTCTGCAATGGTGAAAAATTTAACTGGCCTTGGAGTATCGGTTGAAGAATTTTCCGACGGACTTTCATTAGATGGGAACCCGGATTTTTCTTTAACCTCGTCGAATTCAGAAGGAATTATCCAAAGTCATCTTGATCATCGTATTGTAATGTCGTTTGAAATACTTCAAAAAGCAATTTTGTTAAATGGCGGAATAAGTAATTTAACGATCGATGGAAAAGAATGGGTGGCGACCAGTTTTCCTGATTTTTACGACAAGCTGGATTTGTTTGAATAGGTTAGGGTTGTCCAATAAGTCAAAATTTGAACCGCGAAGACGCAAAGAACGCAAAGGAATTAAAGAAAATGATAAGAAAAATCCCTTTATTTTTTTACTTTGCGCCCTTCGCGCCTTTGCGGTGAGACTTTTTGACAGCCCCACCCTGACGGAGGGAGAATGGTAATTACACTCGATGGCCCGGCGGGATCAGGAAAATCAACGGTAGCCAAGGTTATAGCAAAAAAACTGTCTTTAAATCAAATTGATTCAGGCGCAATGTATCGTTCATATACACATTTATGCCTGTCTTTTGCCAAAGAACAGAAAATGAAAATAAAAGACGTAATTGATTCTAAAAATTTTAAAGATTATCTGGCAAAGCAAAAACTTGTAATTGAATTTCATTCCGGCAGGCAGATAATTCATTTAAACGGAAAAGATATGGAACAATTCATTCGTCAACCCGAAATAACCGAGAACATAAAATTTGTCGCTGATGCGCGTTTTGTAAGAGAAATGGTCAATGAACAAATTGGCGTTTTAGCAAAGGACTATTCAATTATTGCCGACGGAAGAGATATGGGTACCGTGGTTTTTCCAAACGCAGATTTTAAGTTTTTTTTAACCGCCAGCCTTGAAGTACGAGCATCACGGCGACTTGAAGAGTTTAAACGGATAAATCCTGAATTTACCATCGATCAGGTCATGAGGGAGATCGAAAAAAGAGATCATGACGATGAAAATCGGGAATTTGGCCAACTGAAGCCGGCTCAAAACGCCATTTTCGTTGACACCACCAATCTTGATTTAAATGGTGTCGTCAACGTGATTATAAACATCATTCAAAATAAGCGATGAGTGTTACTTTTGAGTAGTTAGTGCTTTGCGTTAACAAGATCAATCGTTCGGCAATAGCTAATATTGTCAGTAGTTTCGCTCATCAATAAAAAACCAGACAAAACGAGGTTTCATTATGGCAGTTTCAAGCGTATCATTTCAAGTAAATAACGTCTCTATGGAAGACTTACTTAACGAAAGTGAAGTATTTACCAACAGTTCCAAGCCGGGCTCTATTGTAATGGGTAAAGTTGCCGGTTTTAACAAAGATTCAGGAAATGAGTACGTGATTGTTTCCATGGGAACCAAATCCGAGGGTAGAATCGACGTATCGGAACTTGATCATAAACCGGAAATTGGTTCCGATATAGAAGCCATGGTGATTTCTACTGACCACGAAAGCGGAATGATTCGTCTTTCAAGAAGAGAGCTCGAAGCTCAGCGCGGCTGGGATGTGGTTAAAGAATCGTATGAAAAAGATTTACCAGTAAGCGGTATTGTTCGTTCTCAGGGAAACCGCGGATATAACGTCAATGTATCCGGTTTAAATTTATTTTTACCTCATTCTCATCTTGGTAGTTTAATCCAGGGTTCTGATCGCGGCAGAAAATCAGCGGTGATTGGTTCAACCTATATGTTTAAGATTCTGGAATTGGATTCTCGTAAAAAATCCGGCATTGTTTCTAGAAAAGTGTTCATGGAAGGCGAAAATTCAGAAAAGTGGACTAAATTTCTTGAAAAACACAAGATTAATGATATAGTTACCGGTCATGTGGTTAAACACATTAACATTGGCGCTTTTATCGAAGTTGACGGTGTACTTGGTTTTTTACATAAAAGTAACATTAGCTGGGAAAGACTAAACGGAGATTTTAAAAACCTTCTTCCTGTCGGCGAAGATCGTCAGATGAGAATTATTGAGATTGATTCGGACAATCATCGGCTGTCGATGGGGTTAAAACAGCTTAGTGAAGATCCCTGGGCAGCTGTTGGACAGAGATTTAAGAAAAATGATGTCGTAAAAGGTAGCGTGACATTTCTTGCCAATTATGGGGCCTTTGTTGATCTTGGCGGCGGAATAGAAGGTTTATTGCACGTTTCAGAAATGAGCTGGACAAGAAAAATCAACCATGCAGGCGAAATTTTAAAGAAAAACCAGGAAGTTGAAACCAAGGTTTTAAATGTTGATCCTGAAAAGAAAAAAATTGCGCTGGGTCTTAAACAACTATTTAGTAATCCATGGGATGATCTTAAAAATTCAGTAAAAATTGGCGATGTCATGAAGGTTAAAGTTGCCGATGTAACCAATTTTGGAGTTTTTGTTAAAATTACAGACGATATTGACGGTTTGATTCGTAAAGAAGATATCAGTTGGGAAGAACCGGCTGTGGATCCACGAAAGAACTTTAAAACAGGCGACGAAGTTGAAGTAAAAGTCGTTGAAATGAATTTTGAAGAAAAAAAAATTGGCTGCAGCATTCGTCATTTATTGCCAAATCCTTATAAAAAACTTAAAAACAAGTATGGAAAGGGAAGCATCATTAAAGGTCAGGTCACTGGAATCGTTGACTTTGGAATATTTGTAAAAATTGATAACGAACTTGAGGGTCTTGTCCACCTTAGCGCAATGACAGAAGAAGAATCAGCGGGCTATAAAAAAATGTATAAAAAAGGCGATTCTTTAACTGTTGTATTGAGAAGCGTTGATCCTGAAAGTCGTAAAATATCTCTTTCAACTAAAGATGTTCAGAGGGCGATTGATAGAGAAGAAATTGAATCCTATATTGATCAAAATGAAAATTATTTACCAACATCAAGTCCCTTTAGTAACCTGAAAACGGTTATAACTTCAAACCAATAATGAATTAGAATGTAGACTCGTGATTGAACACGTGTCTACATTTTTAGATTAAAGTTCAAGAATTAAGTTATGTACTTCTTTTAGCGACCCATCCTGCATGAGTGGAAACAGATAGGTCATATCTCCGGGCGTAACAACGACTTCTCCCCAGATTTGAGCACATTTTTCCAGTTGTTTTAAAGCTTCTTTTTTTCGATTTAAGCTTACGAGGGTTTTAGCATAGGTGAAAAGAGCATCGGGATCGCCCTCTCCCCAGTTTTTAATATGCATAGTGATATTTTTATAAGCCGATTTAAATTGATTTCTTTTTAAGTAAATCTCGGCAATAAGATCATAAAAAGGAAAGTTTTTAATATTTTTCTGACTGTAGTTTAACAGCACAAGAGCGCGTGAAAAATTGTTCAATTGATAGTAATTTAGTCCAAGCTCAAGATATAAAAAATATAATCCAGAGTCATGGAGTTTATTGCGGCGATTTTCTTTTAAACTTTTAAAAATTATTCCATTTGATTCTGCAAGACGGTTTGTTTCTTTTAGAAATTGAGCATACACCAATGCATATTGTGTATTGTCAGGATAAAGACAAACACATCGTAGAAATAATCTTGATGCTTTAACATGTTCTCCCAGTTTTCGATAAACAGATGCCGCCAGAAAAGTCATTTGCCCGCTTAATGGGTACTTTGTCAGTAAATCCTCAATGTACTCCTTTGCTGTCTGGATATTTCCGACTTGAAAAAGACATTGAACTTTTAAATTTGCAATTTTTGATTTTAAATGAAGATGACTTGTATTTTTTTCAATTTCGCCAAGTAAATTAAATGCTCTTGTAAATTCTTCAAGATGGAACAAGTTTTGTGCTTCGCGTATATTTTTAAACAATGATTTTCTATGCATACCTGCTTCCTCGAACGAACATTATATAAATATTAGTATATTGTCAATTGATAATATTTAAAAAGTCTTAATTTTTCAAAAGTGAAAAGTTTTTGTTTTGTGTCTTTGTTGGCGCGCTCACCAAAACACCATCTTGCTATCAACAATACCAACTTAAAAGCTTATATCAAGTCAATTTAGATAATATTTAAAACCTAATGTCGTTGAACACTATAAATAAAATACAGCAAGGATTACAATTTGTACTTTTTAATTTAAGTAAGTACCTTAAAATTAAAAAATTATTTACTTTGTTTTCTTTTTTAAACTTTATAAGAACTTTTCTCCGTTGCTTCAAATCGTAATATGACAAATGAAAGATGAGATTTATAAAAAACCGCTTCAAAATCAGGAAAAATTTGAATTTTCTCAGAAAGTAGCCGGCGTTTTTGATGATATGATCAGCCGTTCGGTTCCTTATTATGAAGCCAATCAAATCATGACATCACAAATGACCGTTGAATTTTATAAAGAAAATTCAATGATTTACGATCTTGGTTGCTCCATTGGTACAACCGCTCATTTTTTAAACAAGGCTTTTGGGTCTTCCGGTTTTTCATATACAGGAATTGATAATTCAAAACCCATGATTGAAGAGGCAGACAAGAAAATAAATGAGTTTGGCAAATGGCACAATATTCAATTTGTCTTAGGCGATATTGAAAATTATGATTATAAAAATACCAGCGTAGTGATTGCAAATTATACATTTCAGTTTATTCCTCCTGAAAGAAGACTTTTATTGTTACAAAATATATTTTCAAAACTCTGCGCCGGAGGTATTTTGCTCCTTTCAGAAAAGGTAATTGAAAAAAACCAGACATTTTCAAGGATTTTTTCTCAATTGCACCATAATATGAAAAAAGCTCATGGCTATTCTGATCTTGAAATAATTCAAAAAAGAGATGCTCTTGAAGACGTTTTAATTCCAAATACTACCGACCAAAATCTGGAATTACTGAAAGATGCCGGTTTTCAAAATGTAGCGATTTACCACAAGTGGTATAATTTTGCATCCTACATTGCATTAAAAACATAAGTTAAAATGATATACGTTAATTTAAATTATTTAAAAAATCACAAAAGCAATGTTGATGTTGAAAAAATTAACCTGTTTTTGATTCAACGAAATCGCAAACTTTTTGACGAACCAAATCTGGCAATGGTTAAAGCCATCATGGATCAACCAGATATCAAAGCTGATGTAAAAGATTATAATAAGGACGCGATAGTTATTACCTGTAAAAGTAAAATCAATACAGATGTTCAAGAAAAAATAAAAACCCAACTAAAAACCTTTAGCCCCTGGAGAAAGGGTCCATTTCATATTTTTGGAATTGATATTGATGCCGAGTGGAAAAGTCAACTTAAGTGGAATCGAATAGCTCCATTTCTTGATACTCTGGAAAATAAAACAGTATGCGATTTGGGGTGTAACAATGGATACTTTATGTTTAAAGCTGCGGCACACAAACCAGCTCTGGTGATGGGTTTTGATCCGACGCGAAAATTTAAACTGGCCTTTCATTATATAAACCGGTTTGCAGGGGAACCAAATCTTCATATGGAACTTCTGGGTTTTGATGATTTACAGTATTTTAAAGATATTTTTGATACGCTTTTTTGTATGGGAATAATTTATCATCATGAAAACCCAATGACGATTTTACGATACTGTAACCAATCGATGAAAAAGGGTGGTCAGATCGTTCTTGAAACCATGGGAATTTCTTCTGGCGATCCATTATGTTTATTTCCTGAAAAGCGCTACGCCAATATGCCCAATGTCTGGTTCGTTCCCTCGCAGGCGGCTGTAAAACATATGTTAGTACGGGCTGGATTTAGGGACATTCAATGCGTCTACAATGAATTTTTGGATACCGATGAACAAAGAAAAACTTCCTGGGCCGATGTTGAAAGTTTAAAAGATTTTCTCGATCCTGAAAATCCAAGGTTAACCATCGAGGGTTACGAAGCCCCGTCGCGAATTTATTTTGTAGCGAGAAAGTGATCTGCAGTTACATCAGACATCCGCAAGATATCATTAGCGCTTACGGGTTTATCAAATCTAACCCATGCGCTGGTATTTGGTTTTGTAAATTCTATCGGGTTTTTATTTTCGTCTGAAATTTGAACAACTGTTTGCAGAAAATCATCATCAATGTTGCGGCGCATGATTTCGATGGTATCGCCGATTGAAAATTTTCCGCGAATTTCAACGAGCGCCTCATTTAATTCATTCACTTCCTTAATTTTACCCAGAAAGCTCATCCCTTTGTTTGGACGGGAACTTTCCGTTGATTGACCTTCGCTGCCGGGGTTTCCAAAGAAAAAGCCTGTTGAATAATCTCGATGAGATATTTTTCGCAACTCTTCGGTTAGCCGCGAAGGCTCGTAATTGTTTTCGCGCCCCTCGCAGCATATGTCGAGAGCCTGGCGATATGCTCGAACAACCGTTGATACGTAATGGATGGTTTTAACACGGCCTTCTATTTTAATGGAGTGTACGCCGGTATCAAGAACCAGAGGCAAAGATTGAATTAAAGAAAGATCTTTAGAATTAAAAAAATACGTTCCCCGTGAATCTTCTTCTACCGGGTGAAATTCATCGGGGCGTTTTTCTTCAACCAGCGAATAATTCCATCGGCAGGATTGAGCGCAGTCGCCCTGATTGGCTCCGCGGTCGGTCATGTAATTGCTGATGAGGCATCGACCGGAGTAGGCCATGCACTGGGCGCCATGAACAAACATTTCAATTTCAATATTGCTTTTTGAAACAATTTCTTTAATCTCTGAATATGCAAGTTCGCGGGCTAAAATAATCCGATGGACTCCCTGTTTTTTCCAGAAATCAACTGAGCGGTAATTGGTCGTACTTGCCTGTGTACTTAAGTGGTATTGCATGTCGGGCGCAATTTCTCTTACAATTTCAAATACGCCGGGATCTGAAAAAATAATCGCATCAACACCCAGGTCTCGTAAAAAAGAAATGTAAGAGGGCAGTTCTTCAATGTCATGATTATGGGCGTAAATATTTACGGCAACGTATATTTTTTTATTAAGAGAATGTGTGTATTTGACAGCCTGCGCAAATTCTTCTCTGGTGAAATTATCTGATCGTTCCCTAAGACTGAATTTTAATCCTCCAGCGTATACAGCGTCGGCGCCATAATGAAGGGCAATTTTAAGTTTTTCAAAATTACCTGCAGGAGCCAGCAGTTCAACCTTTGATTTACCAATCATAGCTAAAAAACGCATTTTTAGAGACGGGCGGTCAACCCGAATTACTAAATTGTTGATGGTTTGTTTGCGGTTGTAAAATGTAGATTATGAACAAGAAAAAAAATAAAATCGATATTCCAAAACGAAATGATAAAATATACATAAACGAAGCGGCGAGGGTAAGTATTGGAGATAATTATCAAAATGTCCCTTTTTATAGAATTTTATTTGGAGTACCGATCGTTTATCTTCCAATTCTGCTTGTACCGTTTGTGTTAACAAGCGCCTGGCTTACATGGCTTCATTTAAAAATGATTGGCGCTAAAAATCTTTATACTTACAGTGATTTTTTACCGGGAAAAAACAGTTTTCGTTATACATTTAAAACCCAGATTATAGGCGATAAAAGGCATTTTTTTACCTTCTGGTCGCGCTCCGTAATATTTTGGATGTTTAATTGCACAAGATATTGCCCTTATAGCGTTGCTCTTTTTCAGTGGCATACATATCTGGTAAAAGTGGTTGAAAATTTCTGGTGTCCGTTCAATCATTCAAGAAAACAAAACTATACTGAAGGCGCAATTGATAAATCCTACTGGCATCAGCGAAAAGTCGACATAAAAAAATTACATCCCGATGACCGAAATAATCCGATCTGGAATAAAGATGCAAAATCTTCGCCAGAAGGTTAAATCTTTTTTACAGCAAGTTTTAAAGTTACGTATTTATTTACAAAATACATCATACCCAGAGTTACGAGCATGGTTACCGCAACAACATAACCCAGTGTGTCGTATTTTTCCAGTTTTCCGCCTACGGTTTGAATAACAATTAAACCGGCAATAGCCGAAGCTATACCTCCGGAAATTTGCTGCACAGAAGCATTAACCCCCATAAACGCGCCACGATCTTTTATGTCGGGAACGGCAGTCATTAACGCTGAACCCGAAATGATTCTTGAAGTGATACCGGTAAATAAAAGCACATTAATTAAAATTACTAGCCATAACGAAGTAATACCCATATGACTTAAAATAATCACCATAACGATACTTAATAAAGTTCCTAAAATAAATATTTTATACTTACCGATTACATCGCTGTATCTGCCGATGATTGGTCCTGATACCATGGATACAATTCCAGTAACCATATATACAAACGGTAACTGATGCATGCTGATGCCCATGTTGTGAACGGTAAAAGCGCTGGCAAAAGGCATGAGCATAAATCCGCCCGTCGCAATAAGAGTCGTTGTTCCAAATGCCTGCAGATAAGGTAATTGTGAAATTGTCTTGCGCAAGTGAGTAAATGCGCTATGCTCATATTCTGATTTTAAATGATCCCGAATTGGTTTAAGATAAATTCTTATCCCAAGACCGGCAATAACGCCAACAGCAACAATTAACGTAAATGGCGAATGCCATCCATAATGATTTGACAGGTATAGTCCAAGCGGTATTCCAAAAACCTGACTGGACGAAAATGCCATTTGTACAAAGCCCATAACTCTTCCGCGGACTTCAACTTGAAAAAGATCGGTGATGATTGCAAAAATAATTGAATTAAGTACGCCTCCAAAAATTCCGGTGATGATTCTGGCGATCAATAAGAGATGATAATCAGGCGCAATGGAACAAAGAAAGGTGCCAATGATAAATCCATAATAAAATACCATGAGTAATTTTTTTCTGTCAAAGCGGTCGGCAAAACCTGCGGTGAGCAAGCCTGAAATGCCCGCGCTGAAGGCATAGGCTGATACAACATAACCAAATTGCGCAGTAGTGATGTTCAGCTCCTGTAAAAGTTGTGCGCCAAGAGGTGAAATTACCATAAAATCCAGAATTACGGTAAATTGCAGAAAGGCCAGTATTGTTATAACGAAAATTTGATACCCTGTAAATATTTTAACTTTCTTTTTCATATTGTTTTTCATTTGTTATTGTTCAAATTTAATTTCAATGACACGTCGTCGAGTATTTCATGTCAAAGAGGTTGTCGGGGAGTGTAATGATGATGTTTTCAGTCATGGACAATTCTTTTCTTGATATTCCTGAGATACCGCAAAATGAATTTTATTATCACCTTACGCCGGATGTGGTAATGAATGCAGTCGAGGCTGCCGGTTTGTTTTCAAGCGGTCATTGCCGAGCGTTGAACAGTCTCGAAAATCGAGTTTTTGAAATTGGCTTGGACGATGGAAGTTTTATTGTCGCCAAATTTTATCGGCCTGGACGATGGAATAACCTTCAAATTCTGGAGGAACATGAGTTTTTAAATGATTTAGTGGAAAATGAAGTTCCCGCTCTGGCTCCGCAGAGATTTTTTGACGGAGGCACACTTAAAGAAATTGAAGGAATTTATTATGCCATCTGGCCGCTTACGGGAGGTCGTGAACCATCAGAATTTTCAGATGAAGAGCTTGAAATCACCGGCAGGCTGCTTGCGCGTATACACAACACTGGCGCTTCCAAAAAAGCCCGGCATCGTCCTTTGATAAGCGCGCAACGTCTTGGAATTGATTCACTGGATTATCTTGTTAGTCATAAATTTATACCGGCGGAATTAAAAAATGACTACGATTACAGCGTTCGTAAAACCGCAGAGATTTACGAAAAAACAAGCGAAGGTGTTCCCATTCATCGAATCCATGGGGATTGCCATATTGGTAATTTACTTTATGGAAGTCAGGGCTGGTATTTTCTTGACTTTGATGATTTTTGTACCGGCCCTGCGGTTCAAGACATCTGGTTAATTGCCTCGGGACGCGATAATGCGGCCTTGCAGCGACAGCAGATATTTCTGGAAGCCTATCGAACATTTCGAGATTTTGATGAAAGTTGGTTGAAACTTGTCGAACCCCTTCGAAGTCTTCGATACATTCATTACACAGCATGGATTGCCCGTCGATGGAATGATCCGGCATTCCCCCCCGCCTTTCCTCATTTTGGAACGCCAGATTACTGGCTTACAGAATTAAATGATCTTAAAGAACAATTACATATATTTCAAAAGAGTGAACCAACGTATTTTATAATGGACAAAAATACGGAAGAAAAAGAAGAATTGACCAATAAGGATTTTTTTTGGGATATGTAATTTTAATTAAAGAAATTAAATCATTTAAGGTAAAAGGGGCGTGATGGTTGATCTTTTGGCGTAATTTTTACCAATGCCCCTGCCTTCAAAGTCCTGCCCCTCGACAAGCTCAGAGGCAGTCCTTTTCCGGCACCCCATTAAGTATTAATCTGCGCGAATTTTCAGCTTTTAAAAAGTAGCCGCTCCCATTTAAATTTAGTTTATGAACAGCTTTTTTTATGGACATTAAGAGTATATGAATGACATCGTCCTTGTCATGGATAGTATCATTGTCTTTGTACATATAATTGCCGGAACCGTTCTTGTTTCCATGAGTTCAATCATGCAGTTGATTGTAGGGCCTGCGGTGTCGCTTTTAACTGACAGCAATCAAAAAAAACTGGTAACCGAGAAGTTAAAAAAACGACGCGTGCCTGTTATGGATGGCGCCATCATCATCCAAATCATGACGGCTATGTATCTGGTTCATGCACGCTGGAACATGATTCTTTCAGAGCCTGTGATGCGAGTTAAGGCCCTAAGCGGTATAATCGCCCTTTCTCTGGCTTTTTCAGCTCACTTTTACTTTAGAAATAAAAAAAATAAACTTATGACAGCGGGAAAAACAGCGGAACTAAAAACACTAAATGAGAAGACCCGTTTTATTGAACCGTTGGTTTTAGTTTTTGGCGCGATAGCATACGTTATTGGAATATATTTTAATCACATGTAGACTATGGATATTTTAATTGAAACACGTAAATTTATCAACTCAATTGTATCACAATTAAGTTCCGAACAGTTTTTAAAAATTCCGGATGGTTTTAAAACAAACATTTTATGGAATATTGGGCATCTTGTTGCAAGTCAACAAATATTAAATTATTCTCTCAGTTCAATTACGCCCCATGTTCCGGAAAAGTTTTTAAATCAGTTTCGAAAAGGAACGTCGCCTGCTTCCATCGACAATACATATGAAATAACCGAGGTAATTTCTTTATTTTTAGAACTTCCTGAATTAATGAAACAAGATTATGAAAAAGGTTTGTTTGTAAATTTTAAGCCGTATACCACTTCTACCGGAATTATTTTAAATAATATAGACGATGCTGTTTCGTATAACACCCTTCATGAAGGCATTCATACGGGGATTATTCAGTGTATTATAAAATTAATTTAATGTTTTAGAAAATCAGTCCTGCTTTCATTGAAGCATCAAAAAAATTTTTCTTTAACTTTACGAAATTTAACGTCGGTTGCATTAGTTCTTCAAACAATGATGATTTGTTTTCATTTGGTCTATTGATATTAAATTCAATAAATCTCCACAGCGTTGAAACTGTTCCTGCATAAATTATATATTCAAACAAGAATTCACGTTCTATTAAATCAAGTTTTCTGGTTTTGTCATATCCCGTTATCAGCGCTGCCGCCAAATCTAAATTTATTTCATTTTTATAAACAGCACAACCAATCACAGCTCTGGCAAGATCAAATATGCTTTTATCAATACAACCGCCTTCAAAATCAATAAAAAAAATATCGTCAAAGTCGGTTAAAAGTAAATTATCCAGAAATACATCGCCATGAATTATACTTTCATGAAATCCATTTTCAGGTATTTTTTGAATAATTGGATCTACTGTTTTAATAAATTTTTCAAATTCATGTTTTTTACTGGTATTAAATTGCAGAATTTTGATTCGTTGCTCATAATAATTAAGTGAATATCCTTGAAGTAAATCTGCAAAAACGGGTATTTGATGCAGCATCCCCAAAATAGTACCTATTTTATATAAATTGGTTACGTTTTTTTCAGGATACCTTCCCTTTATAAAACGTGTCATAATGGCAATATGGTTCTCGTCTTGCCAATAGTACCGGTTGTTACAAGATATCAAATCTGGAGTAGGAAAGTGATGTTTTAAAATATTATTGATCAGGTTTGTAATTCCCAACACTCTTTTTTGATCAGCGTTACGAAAAACTTTTAAAAAACAATGTTGATCATTTTGCATGTAGATGTGATAATTAAAGTTGGTTAAACCGCTATTGAGCTTTTCGATGCTAATGTATTTATCTTTTGCAAAATATTGGCTAACAATTTTTTCAATGATTAAATTGTTCATTTTATTTAGCGCTGTACAAGATATAAGATTTGAATTTCGGTAGACTGAAAAATGAATTTAAAGTTATTGATTTTATCATTATTATTAATTTAATAAATTGCAGAAAAATAAAATTAATTTTTAACATACTTTGTACACTCGTTTATTTTATGCTTAATGTTTTTATTGTAACTTCAATTTTGTCATATCGAACCGGAATATAAAACAAAAAAGTTAATTTTTTGATAAAAATAACGCCAGATACATGAATTATTTAACAGATCTAAAAAAGTACTTGCAAATTGATGAAAGAGTTTATCTCTATCACTGTTAATTTAAAAATTAAAGGCGTTTTTGTAAATTCAAAGTAAATTACAGCATTGAGTTTGGATTCCCTATTAATATTTTTGAAGGAGTAAAAAATGAAAAAAGTTAATTCTATTTTAATTTCAACAATACTTGTCATGATGACTATGTTTATTTCTGGCAATGTCAATAGCCAAGAGGATAAAAAAGCAAATGACACGGTAAAACAGGAAACTGCAAAATCTGACACAAAGCCTGACGCCAGTGCAGAAAAACAAACTGCTGGCAGCTATCTGGATATCTCACACGCCAGAGAAAACGCAATTAAGTATGATGAAGATATTCGTGATGATATTTATAAACTTCAGGTTGTTGTAGCCAACTTTGGAGAAGCAAGTGACAAGAGCGCTCTTGAGTCTATCAGAAAGGATCATGTCAATGGAAAAAAAGAACTTTTTAAAAGAAAGTATTTAAGTTCCGCCACGATTTTAAAGAAAGTAAAGGCAGATATCCGTTCTTTGCTGATAAATTTGTCAAATCGTTACCAGACCAAAACCAACGAAATTTTGGGGTTATGTGCAGAGACCCTTGTTGATAAAGAGATGGGGTTAAATAATACAAGCGACAGTAATGCTGCAGCGAAAGTCTCAA
This sequence comes from Spirochaetia bacterium, assembly GCA_029857955.1. GTDB lineage: Bacteria > Spirochaetota > Leptospiria > Turneriellales > JAOUFE01 > JAOUFE01. The sequence goes on along the minus strand of JAOUFY010000007.1, from coordinate 30,787 downwards.
GAAAAATCACTCAAAACAGAATTAAACTGGTTATTGCTTATGACCATTTAAATATGGGCGATAAATTTAAATTTGACGACAGACTTTCAGATGCAGTAACGCATTATCGTCTGGCGAAACTTCACGGAATTAATATTTTGGTAGATATGGCCGAATCAGAAAGTGATAAAGATAATGTTAAAAATCAATATAAAGTAGATTTATCGGATGGGGAAAATCTCGTTTCGAAGTAAGAGCTTTTTTCTATTTACAGTATTACTTGTATCTAATAAGTTATACGGCTTTCGTGTCGTTCTCGATCCTGGACATGGAGGCCGGTATATTGAACCAAATTCTGTCTATGGTGATAAATACGAACCGGATAAAGCTTCTTTTTTAGAAGGATATCGTCCCGGGGCAAGCGTATCAGGTTTAAATGAAAATGAAGACGTTTATGAAATTTCACTGATTGTAAAAGAGTTTCTTGATTTAACTTTAACAGAAAAGGGCAGATATACTTTTTATCAAATACTTAAAAAGTATGACAGTTCAGCGAAACCCCCTGTTGAGCCAATCGAAGCCCTTATTTCAAGAAAATCTGGTTATCGGTCACGTTATTGGGAAATTGATTATGATATAAACAGAGATTATCGGTTATACGATCATGAAGATTTGCTTAGTCATGAATCTGTTGAGGGTGTTATAAGCCGTATCAATGCACTAAAACCAGATCTTGTTGTATCGATCCACCTGACAGGAGGTAATCCTGGAAGAAATGGCGGAATGGCTGCTGTGATTACCCCCTCATACAATGTATTTTATAATGCTATAGATTATGTAAAAGCTGATGAGCAAAAACGAAACAGTATCCGTGAATCGTTTTCAAATGGCGCTTACGGAAAATGGTTTATAAGTCATCATGGTCGATCTGCTTTTGAATGGTTTTTATGTGACGCATGGATTTATTATACCGGTTATTGGTCAGTTGTTGATGGATTAAATCCCGATTTGGAAAAATTCAGAGGATTCAGACATAATATGGTGACGTGGAGTTATCGTGATGAGAGTTTATTGAACAATTCAAGCATGAATAATCCGTATATTTCTAAAAATGCACATTTGAAATACTTTAAACCAGGTGGAAAATTCTGGGAAAGAGAGAAATCTACTCCTGAAAACTGGAGAAGAGAAGGCGGTCTTGAAGGATATGGGGGCGATAATCTTTATGCATCTCAGGAAATTTTAAGATTTATTCGTAAAGGTTTACTTGTAAACTATGTTTATAATTCACGCAATTTGCCCGAAATTGTCACTCCATATATTTCGACATGGTCTGTACCTACTTATGTAAATGCTGTTTCTGCTTTTCTTGAGTTGGCGTATCTGGATAATAAATATGATTTTAATCGAATTTTAAAATATAAAAAAATTCATGCTGAAGCTATTGCAGTTGGTATTTATTCATTATTGCAGGGAACAAAAATTTCTGAGTCAGCGAAAGTCAAAATGATGCCGTGGGGAAATTCGATTGATTTTACAAAATACAAAACTTATAATAACAGTAATTATTTTGATATAGTTACCCATTAATGAGTTTGTTTTTTTTAAGATAATCATATGCTGCTTTTTGTTCTGCCTTTTTTCGGCTATTAGAAGTCGCCTGCAGCATTTCCTGACCGTTAATGTATAATGCAACAAGAAAAGTTTTACTATGCTCTGGGCCAGAAGTTGACAGTACTTTATATTCCGGACGAATTTTTTTTGTTTTTACCAGAAACTCTTGTAATTTCGATTTATGATCGATACTGAACATTGCAACTTGAGATTCTTCAAGGTAACCGATCCAGAATTTAACAATAAACTCCATCGTTTTTTCCAGACCAGCGCTTAAGTAAATACCTGCAATGATGGCTTCAAGTGCGTCAGCTATATTTGAAGCTCGTTCAACACCGCCTGTTTGTAATTCGCCTTTACCCATTAACAGGTAGGTTCCAATTTCCAGGTTTTCTCCAATTTCAGCAAGCGTTGGTTCACAAACTGCCATTGACTTTCTCTTGGTCAGTTCTCCTTCGTTAGCATCAGGAAATAAATCATAAAGTGTTCTTGCAATGCATAATCCAAGTATAGCATCGCCGAGAAATTCTAATCTTTGGTTACTTAACTCAATATTTGCAATTTTACCGCCCATTCCCTTGATTTCATTGCTGAAACTTTTATGGGTCAGCGCCTGATGCAATATTTCTACCGAGACGCCGTGTAGATTATGCAGATCAATAAACTTTTGAATTAATGCTTTTCTTTCTTGAGTCATCAAATGTAAGGCCTTACGGAACTAATTTTAATTACATGAAGAAAATATTTTATATATGAGGCAAGGCGATTTCTCGCCTATGCCTCTTTCAAAAATATTCGGCACATTACTTCGTTTTGTTGAAAATTTAACCGAAGTATTTAAATAACTTTTATAAAGCATTTTAAATACTGAGATTGACTAAAACGCCAGTTTTCACTGTATTTCAGTCACAAGCAAAAATATTTACCTATAAGTTAATGTTAAACTTAAATGCACAGCTTAGACTGAAGCTTACAATTACGAATGTTCGTCTATGTATTTTGCAACATCACCAACAGTCTGAATTTTTTCAGCATCTTCATCTGGTATTTCAATACCAAATTCTTCTTCTAATGCCATTACCAATTCAACTGTATCCAGTGAGTCAGCTCCAAGATCATCAATAAAATGAGACTCAGGTGTGATTTCTGATTCGTCTACACCAAGTTGCTCAGCAATAATTTTCTTTATTATATCCATGTCGGCCATAAGACCCTCCATTTTTTAATTTTTAAATATTACAAATAGTCAAAAGGCAGTGATAATATTCTTGATTCATTGTAAAGTATTAACACAATAATTTTTTCAGTAATTATTGATCCTTTATGTTATAAACCGCTTATTCCGCCGTTTACGTCAAGAACGTGCCCTGTTATATAGCTGGAAAGTTCAGATGCTAAAAACAGCGCTGCGTTGGCAACATCGTCCGGTTCGCCGGCTCTTGCCAATGGAATCGCAGATAACATTCTTTCTCTGTGTTTTTCTGGAATCTTGTCTGTCATCGGGGTTTTGATAAATCCCGGGGCAATGCAGTTTGATCGAATTCCAAGAGGCGCAAGTTCGCGTGCCAGTGTGTTACTCAAACCAATTACACCGGCTTTTGAAGCAGAATAATTCGATTGCCCGGGGTTTCCGCGTGCTGCGATCGATGATATGCTTATTATACTACCTTTTCTTACTTTTCTCATAATGTTTGATGCAGCTTGCGAACACAGAAATACGCCAAAAAGATTTACCTCTAATACCTTTAACCACTGTTCTTCTTTCATGCGTATAAACAGGCCGTCCATGGTAATTCCGGCATTATTAACCAGTGTATCGAGTTTGCCCCACTTATCGAGAATTTTTTGAAACATATTTTCAACCTGTTCTTTTTTAGATACATCACAGGCAATTGCCAGAGTTTCAACTCCATATTGAGCAATTTCGGTAGCTGTTTTGTTTGCTGTTTCTGGATTCACATCAGAAATTACTATGTTTGCTCCATGTGCTGCAAATTTTTCAGCAATTGAACGTCCAATTCCCTGTCCCGATCCTGTAACTAAAACTACCTGACCTTTTATGTCAGAAAAATCATACTTATTAATCATTGTCACTTCCTTCTACCATATTTTCCGGGGCTAACAGAAACTTCATTTCAGCTTCACAAGATACCTCCCCTTCAACTGTTGCAATTCCTTTCACATGTGAAAGTTTTTTGCCAAATTTTATAATCTCAACCTCAAGTCTTAACTGATCACCGGGTACAACTAGTCTTTTAAACCTGGCATTCTCAATGGCAGCAAATAGTCCAATTTTGCCGGCATTTTCTGGTTTATTCAATACATATAACCCTGCAACCTGAGCCAGTGCTTCTACCTGTAAAACACCCGGCATTACCGGCATTGTCGGAAAGTGCCCATTAAAGAAATCTTCATTTCTAGTTACATTTTTTATAGCAACTATCCGGTTTTCAGTTATTTCAAGAACTCTATCAACCAGTATAAACGGGTATCTGTGAGGTAATACACTTAATATTTTTCGTATATCCATTTCTATTTTCATTCATTATACCATCCACTTTTTAAGGTTTTATCCAGCTTCACCAGATTAATTTTCAGCAATGCTTTCATCTGTTACCAATATAAGATAAAACCTGACATGTCATGTATTTTTTTACAAATAAAATTGCCAAAAAAGCCATTGTAGTGAAAAAGTATTGTCCGTGAATTTCATCTTCCAGATGTGTACAATCATGTGATGAGGTTTTTAATAAATGCCCCATAGAATAAATGAAGTCATCCAATAGTTTTACAATAAGAACCCAACCAGACGATACGACGTGCGGCCCGACATGCTTGCAGAGTGTTTATAGTTATTACCATGACCATGTTGATCTTATGGCGTTAACAAAAGAGGTAAGGACGTTAAAAGAAGGCGGCACATTGTCTGTCATGCTTGGAATTCATGCGCTTAATCGAGGTTATCATGCCGATATTTATACGTATAATTTGAGAGTTTTTGACCCAACCTGGGCAAAATTAAGTCGAAAAAAACTAATTGAAAAATTAACGCTAAGTTATGAAGTACGTACAAAACCCAAACTTCGCATTGCAATTAAAAGTTATATAAAATTTCTGAACCTTGGCGGAAATATTCTTTTCGATGAACTTTCACCTGATTTAATCAAAGGATTTTTAAAAAAGAAAATACCTGTTTTGACAGGGTTAAGCTCTACCTATTTATACAAATCCAAAAGAGAATATGGGTACGATTGCACTGAAGACGATATCAAGGGCGATCCTTGCGGGCACTTTGTTGTGCTTTATGATTATGTAACTAAAGGAAATAACGTAAAACTTGCCGATCCATGGATAAAAAATCCTTTTGGAAAAACAAACTATTATGAGGTATCAATGCAAAGGCTTATAAATTCTATTTTACTTGGCGTATTAACGTATGATTCAAACTTACTGATTTTAACTCCTGCTAAAAAGAGAGATCATGGCTAATTTAATTGTTACTTCTGGAAATTTTCGATGGCCATCTGAAATCAGGGGGGTTCCTGTTATTCAGGCAAAAGAATACCTGACGAATCCAAAATATAGCGAGAGTCACTATAAAGTTTACAATCTTTGTCATACATATCGTTATCAGGGAATAGGTTATTATGTTTCACTTCTTGCCGAAGCTCGAAATCATATGGTTTTGCCGAATGTTAAAACCATCACAGATATGCGATCTGTAAGTACAAGTCGCCTTGCTGTTTCTGATATCGAAGATATGTGGGATAAACTTTTTGAAAAAATTGAATCTGATCAGTTTGATCTTAACATATATTTCGGAAAAACCATAGAAAGAAAACATGAACGCCTGAGTATTGCGCTTTTTAATCTGTTTCCTGCGCCATTATTAAAAGTTAGTTTTCAAAAAGTTAAAAAAAAATGGATTTTAAAAACAATGAATTCAATTTCTGCAAGGCATGTTCCCGAGTCCCACTGGCCGTCTCTCATTGAATTTGCGGATTCATTTTTTAAAAAACAATATCGCATTCCCGTTCGTAAAAAAACGCGTTTTGATATGGCAATCCTTGTCAATGAAAGCGAAAAAGAACCGCCTTCTGATGCGAGGTCGCTTGAGAAATTTTCCAGAGCAGCTTCGCGTATGGGTATTGGCGTAGAAATGATTGATCGTTCTGATTATGGAAGAATCTCTCAATTTGACGGTTTGTTTATACGAGAGACAACGGCTGTAAATCATCACACCTATCGATTTGCTCAACGTGCTGAAATGGAAGGGCTTGCCGTTATAGATGACCCTGTTTCTATAATACGATGTACAAACAAGGTATATCTGGCAGAACTTTTAAAAATCAATAACATACCGTCGCCTTCGACATTAATCATTTCAAAAGATAATGTTAATGAAATAGCTTCTCAGCTTCATTTCCCTGTTATATTAAAACAGCCTGACAGTTCGTTTTCTCAAGGTGTAAGCAAAGCAATAAATAATACCGAGCTGATGGCGAGCGTAAAAGAGTTATTTCAAAAATCTGATTTACTACTTATACAGGAGTTTATGCCTACGGAATTTGATTGGCGAATTGGTTTGATCGATGGTATTCCCATCTATGCATGTAAGTATCATATGGCATCTCAACACTGGCAGGTGATGAACTGGAATCGCAGCGATAAATCTCGATATGGAAATACTTCAGTTTTATCTCTTGAGAAAGTTCCTGAAATTGTAATTAAAACTTCAATTGAAGCCTGTGCTTTGATCGGCCGTGGTCTCTATGGGGTCGATTTAAAAGTTGTTAATGACAAGTGTTATGTTATTGAAGTAAACGACAACCCAAACCTTAACTATGGTTATGAAGATAGAGTTTATGGGAAAAAATTATATGATCAACTTGCTTTATCGTTTTTAAACCGAATGGAAGAGCTTCGATGATCGTATGCTGGAGCCGCAACCTATGTCAGATATCCATTCCGACGTCGAAAAGTCTTCACTAAATAATCAAGTAACGTTGAAACTTTTTGAAGCGCATGGCGTTGAAATTGAATACATCATCGTTGATCGCGACAGTCTTGAAATTTGTCCTATTGCAGATACACTTTTAAAAGATGATGGTAATGTTGTTAACGAAGTTTCTCATGGAGAAATTACATGGTGCAATGAGCTTGCGCGCCATCTCATTGAATTTAACTTTTCCAGTCCTGAGAAAACCCTTTTAGGCAAAGAAAAGTTATTTAATAAAAATATTACGCTAGCAAATTCAATTTTAAAAAACTATAATGCAATGCTGATGCCTACGGGAATGCATCCATTTTTAAATCCCTCAACCGCAAATGTTCAGCTCTGGCCGTTTGAATTATCAGAAATTTTTATTACTTATGATAAAATATTTAATTGTAAAAATCATGGGTGGATCAATTTACAAAGCGTTCACTTAAATTTGCCCTTTTCTGGCGAAGAAGAATTTAAAAAACTTCACAGTGCGATTCGTTATATTTTGCCAATAATTCCCGCCCTGTCAGCCTCTTCGCCGATAGTAGAGGGCAGACCTACATTAAAAATGGACTCCAGGCTTGGTTATTATCAAAACAACCAGAGTATTATACCGGAAATTGGCGCCGAAATTATTCCTGAAATTATTAATTCGACAAATGACTATAAAACATTAATTTTAAATAAAATGTATCAGGCAGTTTCTCCTCATGATCCAGGCGGTATATTGCAATTTGAATGGTTAAACTCAAGAGGAGCCATTGTCAGGTTTGATCGCTCTGCCATAGAAATTCGTATAATTGACTCACAGGAATGCGCCACCGCCGATTTTGCCGTTTTGCAAATCATTTCGAGTGTGATCAAATGGATGATTAAAGAAAAAGAAAATTATTTTGATGAATATCATAATTTCAACCTAAAGCAAATGGTTGATATTTTTAATCATTGTATTCAAGAGGGAGATCAGGCTCTAATTGAAAACACAGAGTATTTAAAAATATTTAATTTTAAAAATCCCGTTACTGCCAGAGAAATCTGGAGCAATTTGTTTGATTTACTTTATACCCGGGAAGAAAAAAAAGCCTATCATTTATTTGTTGAAGAATACAAAGTTCATGGAAGCCTTGCCTCCAGAATTATAAAGGCAGCAGGGAATAACCCTGATAAAAATACTTTAATAAAAATATACAGAGAGCTTTCGTATTGCCTTTCTGATGATAAAATATTTACTGTAGAATAATTGGCATGTCATATTTATTACTAACATGCGAACATGCCGTAAATTTTATTCCTGGAGAATATTCCAATATTTTATGTATTCCGGCAAATGTATTAAACTCACATTTGGGATATGATGAAGGAGCCCTTGATTTATTTAAATTTTTATCGAAAGAAATCAATTGTACATCGATATCGGGCAATTGCAGTCGATTACTCATAGATTTAAATCGTTCAGAATCCTCAAAAAGTTTATTTTCAAAATACTCTGGAAAATTAGCTTTAAATCAAAAGCAGAGTATAGTTGAAAAATATTATTTTCCTTATAGAAGAAAAGTGGAACATTTTGTATCTGAAAAAGTAAAACAGCATAAAAAGGTAATTCATGTTTCAATACATAGTTTTACGCCAATTTTTAATAATAAAACCAGGAAAGCAGATATTGGCCTGTTGTATGACCCTGACAGGTCGATCGAAGTAGAGATATCAAATGACATAAGGAAAAACTTTTTAAATTTAAAAACAAATTTTAATATAATAGTAAGAAGAAACTATCCATACCGAGGAGTAACGGATGGAATGACTTCTTATCTAAGGAAAAAGTTTAAACAACCTGATTATGCAGGTATTGAACTGGAGATAAATCAACGTTTATTTAAAGAAAAATTAAAATATGATGAAATAAAGATAAATTTATCAGATGTATTAAAAAAATTGGTTTAGGCAATATCAAATGAAAATAAATATAAAAATACTTTTTGGAATCATACCACTGATTTTAGCGGGTATCATTTTTTATTCAACAGCATCCTCATACAAATATACTGTTGTGCTCGATCCAGGACATGGCGGATTAAGTTTAAATCCGGTTTCGCTGCATGGAGACAAATATGATCCTGTTGGTAAAAAGTATTTAAGTCCTTATCAGCAGGGCGCTGATTATAAAAATTTATATGAAAGTGAAATCGCCTATGAGATCGCAGTTGGCGTGAAAAATCTTCTTGATTTGTCACGTTCAAGAGAAGGTCGACTGCAGCTTCACAAAATTTTATTAAAATATGATAAAAATGCCGAAGCGCCAAAAGAAGCCATAAATGTCATTATGTCAAGAGACGATGGATATCCTATGAAAGACTTTGAGCGTTTAGACGGTAAAACAGACAGGGATTACAATGCCCCATATCGACTTTTTGATTTTCCAGATTTTACAACTTCAAAGAGGAGTCTTGGTCTAATAAGTCGAATCAATGCTCATGAACCAGATCTCGTGGTTTCGTTGCATTTAGACAGCGTTGGGCCGACAAATGGTGCAATGGCTCCGGTAGTAACCCCCGGGTATGAAACGTATAAACAAGCCATTGACTATATAAATGGGACCGATTCTGAAAAAAGAAAAATTAAAAGTGAATTTAAAAAAAGTCCATATCTTAACTGGATTCAAATGGACAGCAGCAGATCTGCATTTGAGTGGTTTCTGTGTGATGCATGGATATATTTTACAGGCTACTGGTCATATAAAGACGGCTTAAATCCGGATCCATTTTTATTTCGAGGAATCAGACAGGATTATATAAGCTGGAAATATCAGGGAAAATCGTGGGATTTCAGGGCAGATGAAACCAAACCAACTCCCATTCACCTTAAAAGTTTTATACCTTCTGGTGAATTCTGGAAGCGTGAACTGTCGGAGCCTGAAAAATGGAGAAGGGAAAATGGCACAGAAGGCGTTGGGGGCGATAATCTTTATTCTGCTAATGAACTTCTTCGATTTATCAGACTGGGCCTTCTGGCGAATCAGGCAATGCCGGAACAAAAATTACCGGATATAAGAGAGCCTCATTGGTCTACATGGTCTTTACCCACCTATATCAATGCCATCAGCGCTTACATTGAACTTGGTTTTTTAAATAATAAATACGATCGAGAGCGGATTGAAAAGTTTAAAGAAATTCACGCGGAAGCCATTGCGGTTGGCATATATTCTCTTTTTTATGGCCTGCATATTTCTGATTTAAAAGCCAAAGATTTGCCAACCGGCAAAGCGCTTGATTTAAATAAGTATAAAACCTACAATGACTCCGATTATTTTAAATCAGTCATGCACTGATGTCTGTTTAATTTATACATGTTCAAACTTGAAGTGGCACCGTATTAATTTTAAATATTGTGAAGCACACAAGCTTGTTATGTATTAATCAATGGTTTGTGCCGTATATTTGACGCTTTTTTTGACATTAATCACGTTAAGCCGGAAGAGCGCGCCCAAGTTTTGGGACACGATCTCAATTTGTTTTTATAGTTTTTGGAAAGGTTTTGCCAAAGTGATAGGTTATTTCAGCTTCACTGAGGCGATAGTATTCTTTTATTGATTGTGAAATTTCTCTGACACGAAAAAAAATTATTGAAAAAACTTCCCAGAACAATACCCAGCCTCCGATAAAAAGACCATCTGGTAAAATTGGCAGGTAGTATTTTTCAGCACCCAGTTTTTGAAAAATATAGGCCATCGTTAAAAACAAAAACCCTGAAAGTCCATACAACATTGCATTTTTTAAATATCTGCTTTTTTGCTGAACCTTTTTATAAAGTAAATATTTAAAATAATATTTGAGTGCGCTAATACCTTCTTTCTCCTGGTTTTCGTTTTTTTCATTTTCAGGCAGGTACATATGTATCGACATTTTGTGTTTTAAAGGTATTTCAGCAGAGCAATCCTCAATGTATTTAATTAAAGTTTCGTTGATGTCCCTTTTTCGATATGGAGAATAATCCCAGGTGTTGTACATTTTTTTAAATGAATTTATAGAAAGGTTTAAAATATACGTTTTATTAACAGAATCATATTCATACAGCAATGAAGGGTCGAAATTTTTAAAATCTTTATGTTCAGCCATATATATAATATTATAAAATTAACGGTAATCGAATTTTAAAACAGCATTTTTAAGCTCTTTTTGTATATAAAATTAAAGATTAAACTAACAAATAAATTTAATGAAAACATTAATTTTTTATATGATCAAGGCAACAAAACTATATTTATTTACGCAGAAAATCTAAAAATATTTTTGACAGGCATGATTGATCCCTCTCTTTTAAAAAGCGATGAAGGTTTGGATATTTTAGAAAAAAGTTTAAAGAAAAGAAATGAAGATATTTCTATTTTTTTAAGTCTTGTTGAATTAAATAAAAAACGTCGGGATCTCATGACAAGCTCTGAAAATTTACAGAGTAAAAGAAATGCATTTTCAAAAGAAATTGGTCAGCTTCAAAGTTCCTCTCAAAATACGGATCAACAAAAAATTGAAACGATAAAAAATGAAGTGCGCCAAATCAGCGAATCGTTAAAGCAACAAAAAGATGAACTGACTCAAATTGACGAAAATTATGAAAAACTGATGCTGATGATACCAAATGTACTTGAAGAAGACGTACCGAAAGGAGAAAGCGAAGAAGAAAATAAAGTTGTTTATGAATTTGGCGTAAAACCTGAATATAGTTTTACTGTAAAACCTCATTATGATATTGCAGAAAATCTGGATCTCGTCGACTTTAAACGGGGTGTGAAATTATCGGGCTCGCGATTTTATGTTTATAATACAGAGATATCAAAACTGGAAAGAAAATTAATTAATTTTTTACTGGAAACTCATGAAAAAAAAGGTTATGAAGAAAGAACTGTTCCGCTAATTGTAGCCAATGCGGCGATGTATGGAACAGGCCAGCTTCCAAAATTTGCAGGAGAGTTTTATACCCTGGAGGCTGACGAGCTTAATTTAATTCCTACAGCGGAAGTACCGTTAACCAATCTCTACGCCGACGAAATTATTTCTGAAGAACAACTGCCTATAAAACTCACGAGCGCTACCGCCTGTTTTAGACGGGAAGCTGGAAGCGCCGGAAAAGACACACGCGGACTTATTCGAGTTCATCAGTTTCAAAAAGTTGAACTGGTAAAATTCGTTACCCCTGAAAATTCGCGGGAGGAATTTGAAAAACTAACAGCTGACGCTGAAGATATTTTAAAGAAATTTCAGCTGCATTACCGAAAAATGTTGCTATGCTCAACCGACACATCGTTTTCATCTGCAAAAACCTATGATCTTGAAGTTTGGCTGCCGGGACTTAATCGATGGATGGAGATTTCATCATGTTCTAATTTCAGGGATTTTCAGGCAAGACGCGCGAAAATTCGATATAAAAATACATCAACAGGGAAAAACGAATTTGTACATACAATCAATGGTTCCGGCGTAGCTCTTGGTCGTCTTATTGCTGCCTTGCTGGAATACTATCAGACAAAAGACGGTAATGTAGACTGGGAAAAAATATATTCATTGATGAAATGATTAGCGATTAAATCAGGTTTGTGATGTAATTTTTAAGTCGCTCCAATTCTTTTTTAGATATTCGACCTTGATTGTATAAATTTTCAATTTTTCCGTTTAAGTAATCTTCCGTTTTTCCGCGGCGAAATAAAAATTTTGCCCACCATTTTCGGCCCGGGGCATTTTTAGATTCATTAAATAAAAACTCCCTTAATCTGCGCTCTCGCAAGCTGGGAATATGATTGGCAAGCTCAGTAAGTCTAAACTCAAGTTCTTTTGTTTCGCTTGTTGCAAACTGCAGAACGCTTGAATAATTATTTTTATCTGTGGTGGCATAACAGTAATATTTTTTTTCAAGTATAGAGTATGTAATGATGTATTGAACAGGCTTACCGATGATTATATCCACTAAAATTATCCAGTGGATTATATCTTCTTTAACAGTACACCAGTCGTCTGCTCTACGTATATTACCATACTCTAGCGGATCTTCATTATTGGCAGATATACTATAAAATATTTTGCGTGTTAGTTTATCTATTTTACGTTTAACATTGTAAACTTGCCATTTATAGATTATAGAAAATCCCATACAGATGGTTTTTTCATTTAAAATCTACTGTCAAGTACTGAAAATATAAACAAGAATTATTAATTGGGTTGCAACTGTTATCAAATGCAGCTGCCGCCTGTATTTATTATTGGGAAATCTTTAAGCAGGGGCAAGTCTGCCCCTTCAGCAGGTACACGGTACCTGCTTACCCCATACGAATATAATTTTCTGATGTCGATGTCATAATTGTCGAACAAATTTCAAATCAGTTTATTTTAATAGAAACTTATGCCTGCAAGACTCATGCTTTTTTGTGAATTTCCGATAATATAAATGATGAAAAAGATTTTTGCCGCTATTTTATTGTTCATATGGATTTTTTTGGGAATAGCCCTCCCTTATTATTTTTATCATAACTTTAAAAATGTCAAAGATGAAACCATAAAAAAACAAGTTGAACGGATCCGGACTTTTTCAAAAAATACAAATGAAATGATCGATAAATTACCTAGTATCTTCAGGGAGTCACATACTACAGCGGTGATACTTATTTTAAATCAAAAATCAAAACTTCTTGGCAGTCTTTATGAACCATCAAGGGTAAACAGGTATGACTATGGAACGATATTAAAAACATATAAAAGTACAGAGCTTAAAGAATATGCTTATTTACACTTACCTTTCACCAGCGGATATTCGATTTGGGTCATCAGTAAAAAAAATATTTCCCTGCAACAATTTTTTCAAAGCATGCTTGAAAATGATTCAAAATTAATATTGATTCCTATCGTATATGCATTTATGCTTTTAATCATATTGATGGTATTGTTATTTGATCCTGGTAAAAAAATTGAAAAAGATATTGTAAATGAAGTATCTAGAAAACATGAAACTAAGGGTACGGGTAATTACAAAATATCAAATGATAATACATTTCTTTCTAATAAAATATTGCTTTTATTGGATACAATTGAAAAAAATTTTTCAACCAGTACAATAGCGTTTTACAGTCGTGAATCTGGAATATGGAAACATGTGATGGAAAAAACCGGAAATTTAAGTATCAAGGGTGACGCTGCAATAGAAAATCTTCCAAATGAAATACTGAATTTATCAGACAATACATGGAGAGAACCTTTACTATCTCACGATAAAAATCTTTTATTTATTCCTTTGCATTATCGAAATCTCTTGTTTGGTCTAATCAAGCTACAATTTACCGGACTTGCATCTGAAATCGATCAACATTCTCTGGATACTCTAATTTCGCTTTGTACCCGATATTCAGATTCACTTTTTATGCAAAGGGTATATGATAAGGCCGTGACAGATTCTGAAACTGATTTCTATAATTACCCTTACTTTTATTTTATAGTGAAAGAAAAACTTGGTTCATCACAAAATTTTGCGGTAGTGGTTTTTGAAATAACAGATTTAAACAGGGTAAGCCCGGAAACCACCCGTTCCTGGTCGCAGGATATTATTGTTGAGCTTGACAAAATACAATTAAAGCCATTGGTCTCAGCCAGACTTGATCGAGCCAAGTTTGCATTTCTTTATGAAGTTAAAAGCGTGATCAATAAAGATAGTTTCAATGATACCAGAGAGAAAGTTGATTTAATAAACCTGGAAAAGGTTCCTGGAATCATTCAAAACTTGACGCATAAATATTTTAAACACACAACTAAATTAAACGGCGGCTTCGTTATAAGACCTACAAACTTTGAAGATGCAGACACTTTTATGCAGCGTCTTGACTATTTATTGATTAACAGCGCATTTTCAGCGTATTCTTCAGATTTTAATAATAAATTTTCTTTTGATCCAAAAAAGCCGTGATATGAATAACCCTGAACTTGATCAACGTTTTATACTGACCATATCATCATCATTTATTGAAATAATAACTGAATGGCTGAATGTGACTGCTATTAGCGAGGGTTACGGACAGACTTCAAATGAAGGTTTATGCTATGAATTTTGCAGCGGTATACCATTTACCGGAACGATATCTGGAGAAATGTTCATTGGAATGGATGGATTTACCAGGCTTTTACTTTTACCATATATTATAACTCACCTTGATATGGAATTTACACATTCACAGTTAGTTGAAGCGGCGATGAATTCGCTCGTTCTTAAAATTGCTAAAGAGTTCTCAGAAGAGTTAGATGCCATTTCACACATTAAAATGCTCGAACCGCGTAACTTAAATCATAAACTTGTACCTTTGGCAAAGGAAGACTACAGAAAGTATATGATGATTTACTTTATTCGAGACGATGAAAATAAAAAATATCTGGGTAGAATTTATTTACACCTTGTTTTAGATAAGAAATAAATATTCTATTTCTTAGATAGCGTCCAAAACCCATCCATGAATTTTGAGACGCTATCTTAAATTATTTTAACGAATTGTTAATTGAATGAATTACGAATCAAGAAAGTCTTTTAATTTACGCATTCTCGTTGGAGCGCGTAATCTTCTAAGCGCTTTAGCTTCAATTTGACGAATTCGTTCTCTGGTAACCTTAAAAACGTAACCAACTTCTTCAAGAGTGTGGGTGTAACCGTCATCAAGACCAAAACGCATACGAATGACCTTTTGTTCTCTTGCTGGTAATGTTGCCAAGACCTGCTGAATTTGTTCTGCTAAAATACTTTGAGCTGTGGCAGCCATCGGGCTTTCAGCTTTTTTATCTTCTATAAAATCTCCAAGTTCTGAGTCTTCATCTTCGCCTACCGGTGTTTCCAGAGAAACAGGGTCTTTAGCAACATTCTTAACCTGCTTTACTTTAACCGCCGGCCAGCCAAGTCGTTCTGCAATTTCATCGTCATTTGGTTCGCGGCCGGTTTCTTGTAAAAATATTCTAATCTCACGATTGACTTTATTGATTTGTTCAATCATATGACTTGGTATTCGAATGGTTCTAGCTTGTTCAGATATTGCTCGTGTGATTGCCTGTCGTATCCACCAGGTCGCATAGGTTGAAAATTTATAACCTTTTTTATATTCAAATTTTTCTACTGCCCGCATTAAACCAATATTACCTTCCTGGATAAGGTCATAAAAGTGCATACCACGGTTTGCAAATCTTTTTGCAATGGATACAACCAGTCTCAGGTTTGCATTGATCAATTCTTTTTTAGCATTTTCAATTTCTCGCTGCCCCCTGCTGATTTTTTCACCCCATGACAAAACAATTAATGTTGGCGAACCGGCTTCCTGTTCCATTCTTCGAAGTTTTCTTTCATTGTTTCGAATGTCTTTTATAATATCTTTAACATCTTCAATGCTGCAGCCAAGATCTTTTTCAACAATGTCAAGATCTTCATTTTTTTCAATGTAACGATTGTAGCCTTTTATAGCTTTTACATCATAACCATATTTTTCTTTTAATCGTAAAAAATGTCTTTTGATTTCTTTAATTCGAAAAACCATGCTTTTTATTTTGTTCACATGTTTTAACAATTCTTTTTGTGAAATGCCGATTTTTAAAACATGGTTTGAAGCCGAATCTTCCAATTTTAATATCTCAGCCCAGATTTCCTGGTGTTTTTTACTTTTATGGGTGTATCTTTTTAATTTGGATTTTAAACTTTGTATTTTTTTATCAACATCAATAACAGGGGTCATTTCTTTAATAAAAAGATCACGTAATTCTGCCTGCTCGGTTTGAGAGATATAATAGGTTTTTGATGCCCTGCATATGTCGGTGATACGCATGGTTTTATTTTGAACTTTTGAATAATATCGTAAAAAAGAATTTCTTAATAATGATGATCTTTGAACGGCTTCTTCAATGATATTTTCACCAGCCTCTATTCGCTTGGCCAATTCAACTTCTTTATCCGCTGAAATAAGAGAAATTTTACCAATTTCTTTTAGATACAAACGCATTGGGTCATCCGGCTCGGCAGATGATGATGAAGATGTTTTTTTCTTGTTTTTTAAATCAGGACGGTATTCAGGTTTATTTAAAAGCTGAGTTAAAATATCAAGGCTATAGCCTTTTTTCATCATTACAATAGCCAGGTCTTGAACAGTTGTATTTTTTACTTCTTCGTCGGAAAGTTCATATCCAAGCGCTTTTAGTTTTTCGTAGAGTACTTTTGGTACTTTTTTTTCCCCAAGAATCGATGATACTCCAGGTTTACTTTCGCCTGCTGCCAGAGTACCTTGTTTAAGAGATTTTTTATCGTATTCTTCTACGATTTCAATACCATATTGGTTTAATAAAATAAAAACATCATCGATTTTGTCTGAGTTTATTAATTTTTCAGGAAGTATGTCGTTTATTTCGTCGTATGTAATCTCGCCGTTTGCTTTGCCGATATTTACAATTCTTTGAATTTCCGGTAATTGTTCTAGCTCCACTCTGTCCCCCTGAAAATGATTAACCGAATATCAATTTAATGTTAATTATCCGGTTAAATGCGTGAACCTTATTTAATATTGATCTCAAAAAAAAATTTTAATTCATATCATATAAATATATTATGTACTCACAATCTGATAAACAATATTGTTAAATCGAGACGTCATTAATAAGGATATTTTTTTTAAATATTGATAAATTATATCTATAATAGCAAAAAATTATAAAATAACCATTTATTTATTCTCGGATAGCCTGTAAACCATGAGTGTGTTAATTTAACAGATATTTTTAATACTTTTTATATAGAAAATTCTAATAATAGACATTCTGTTTTTTTCACTGATTATTCTACCGCTATACAAATTATTTATATATCGGATAATGAAAAACTTAAACTTTAATAATGAAATGTAAATGGAATTAGTTTACATAACTTTCAGATCGCCATGTAAAAGGTATGTCAAGTCGACCGATCAATTCGCCAGGGTCTATTTTATAACCCATGTCTGATGCTGTTTCACCATAAAATAAAATAACCTTAATTAACCGTTCTCGAGCTTGTTGCCGGTCAACACCATACGTGTAGATATCCAGCTCAGGACATCCAGCCACATAATCAGCATCTTTTTTCCATATTTTAATTGTTAGATCCACTACTATCTATTTCGGTAAATTTAAATATTATTTTACACATTTTTATTTTGTGAAAAAAAATTTTACATATTTTATTTTAATGTAGTAAATAAACGAATCAATAATCGATATTTAAAATCTTGGCTTAATCTACTTCATAAACATACAAGGGTAGATGCCACAGTTGCAGGCCTTTGATTACAATTCTTTGATCACTTCTTCAAGTTTTTCCATTGCACGATCAATGGTCCGGGGTCGAACGATTAAAGGCGGCGCTAATCGTAAAACATTTTCACTGGAACGTCCGATTACCAGATGTTTTTCAAGGGCTTTTTGAACAATGGGTCTTGCGGCTCGGCCTTCATGTAAAACAATTCCCTGAAGCAGTCCTTTGCCTCGAATCTGTGCAATTTTATCGGGATACGCGGAACGGAGGTTTTCCAGATAACCGGCTAAATATGCGCTCATGTTATTTACATTTTCAAGTACCTTGTTGACTTCTATTAAACGGATGACTTCATACCCAACTGCGGTTGCCAAATGGTTTCCGCCAAAGGTTGAACCGTGCATGCCGGATTGAAAAACATCAGCAAAACGATCTGCAACGATCATTGCGCCAATGGGGAACCCTCCGCCAAGACCTTTGGCAAGTGTCATGACATCCGGTATAATTTCAAATTCCTGGTAGGCAAAATAATTACCGGTTCTGCCCATTCCCGTTTGAACTTCATCAAGAACCAGTAGTGAGTCATTTTGATCACAGAGATCTCTTGCCCGCGTAATGAATTCAGACGTAAGCGGGTAAACGCCTCCTTCGCCTAAAATGGGTTCCATTATAATTCCGGCCACATCCTCGCTGAATTCCTGATCAAGCGCATGAATGTCATTGGGGTCGATGTATGAAATGTTATCCAGCAAAGGACCAAATCCGTCCTGGATTTTTTTCTGACCAGTTAAAGACATGGCTCCGAAGGTTCTACCATGAAAACCGTTTCTAAGTGCGATGATTTTTTCTTTTCCGTATTTTTGGCCGTATGCTAACATAAGTTTCAATGCAGCTTCGTTTGCTTCAGTTCCGGAGTTGCAAAAAAACACTTTTCCAGGAAAACTGATTTCAATCAGGGCTCTTGCCAGTAAGGCTTGCTGCTGATTATAAAAAAGATTTGAGGTGTGCCACAATAAATCGGCCTGTCGTTCGAGAGCTGCAATTAAGTCAGCATGAGCATGACCCATAGCCGTCACCGCAATACCGCTTAAAAAATCAATGTATTCATGACCTTTTTCGTCATATAAAAATTCGCCTGAGCCATAAGCAAAGGCTACGGGCATTCTAGCGTATGTGTTTAAAATATATTTTTCGTCGAGTTTCTTTATATCTTCAAACTTCATTAGGTTTTCAGGTTCATAAGATATTGCAGAGTATGGATTTTGACTTTTTTCCTTTTCAAGTTCAATTTGAATGTTTCTACTAAATAAAATTGCATCTTCTTCTTCAGTATTGATATCATTTTTGGACTCATCATTATCGCTAAAATTCTCAGTATCGCTCATAATGGTATAAAAAGCAATTTCAGACAAGCTGACAAATTATTTTTTAGTTTATGATTTCATTTCATCATAAACTTGACGGGCTATTTATTTGATAAAGGGTGGTGTATGCGATATATTCCTACGATTGGTCTGGAAGTTCATTTACAATTGAATACCCAGACAAAAATTTTTTGTGCCTGTCGAACATCGTTTGGCGATCAACCAAATTCAAATACATGCCCGGTTTGTCTTGGTTTACCGGGGGCTTTACCTGTTTTAAATGAAGGCGTTGTGACGCGTGCCGTTCAGGCTGCATTGGCAATAAATGCTCAAATCCATAACATAAGCCGTTTTGATAGAAAAAATTATTTTTATCCTGATTTGCCGAAGGCCTATCAAATTTCTCAATTTAACGAGCCGTATTGTACAGCCGGTGAAATTGAAATTCATAAGGCAGATGGAACCGCAAAAACAATTGGCGTTACACGAATACATATGGAAGAAGATGCTGGAAAACTGATGCATTCTGAAAACCCGGGTATTGCAGAAAGTTATGTTGATTTAAATCGTGCCGGTACGCCATTGCTTGAAATTGTTTCAGAACCCGAAATTGATAATGCTGATGAAGCGGTTTTGTATTTAGATAAATTAAAGAGCATTATGGAGTATATAGAGGTTTCTGATTGTAATATGGAACAGGGGTCACTGAGAGTTGACGCCAACGTATCTATTCGACCGGAAAATCAGTCAAAACTTGGGACAAGAGCAGAAATTAAAAATCTCAATTCCTTTAAGGCTGTTAAAGCTGCCATTGAATATGAAATTGAGCGTCAAACAGAATTGCTTGAAGAAAACCAGAAAATTGTTCAAGAAACTCGACTTTGGAACGCTCTTTCTTCTAAAACGGTATCGATGAGGTCTAAAGAAGAAGCTCACGATTACCGGTATTTTCCAGATCCAGACCTTGTCGATGTTATTTTAACTGACGAAATAATTCAAAACCTAAAGTCTAAAATGCCTGAACTGGCTCATCATAAAAAAAACAGGTATATAAAAGAATTTCAAATTCCAGAATATGACGCAGGAGTTTTAACCGCGGATAAAAAGTCTGCCGAGTATTTTGAAAATGTTGTCAAGGCAGGCGCTCCGCCTAAAAAAGCTTCAAACTGGGTTATGGCCGAGATGATGGCAATCACCCGCGAGAAGTTTTGCGGACTTGACGATCTTTTTCCTGCTATTGATCTTGCCGAATTGATTAATGAAATTGAGTCTGGGCGCATCTCGGGTAAAATTGCAAAAACGGTATTTCAGGAAATGGTTGAAACTAAAAAGAAACCTGGAAAAATAATAGAAGAAAAAGGACTGGTTCAAATTGTCGATCAAAGTTCAATTGAAAAGCTTGTCGATGAAGTACTTGCTGAAAATCCTGAATCGATTGAGTCATTTAAGCAGGGTAAAGACCGCGCTCTTGGATTTATGATTGGTCAGGTCATGGCAAAATCAAAAGGTAAAGCCAATCCGCCGATTGTAAATAAATTGCTTTTAGAGAAACTTGCCAAAAGTTAGATTTAAGAAATGATCTAAAATGAATTTTTTTATAGTTATAATTCTTCTTGCTGCGGTAATTTACTACTTTGGCTGGTATAGCCTTCCGGAAAAAATTGATCCACTTGAATATCAGGATCTTCCAGCCCGTGAAGATATGCTAAGGGGTGCTGATCCTTTTTTTTTTCGAGGTGCGAGTGACACTGCATTTTTATTGGTACATGGTTATGAGTCCACTCCTTTTACTCTCAAGAACCTTGGTAAACAATTGCACGAATCAGGGCATTCTGTTTTTGCCCCACTTTTGCCAGGTCATGGCACATCGATTAAACAGCTTGCCAAAACAAGGTATGAGCACTGGTATGAAGCTGTACGTAGAGTATATATTAAAGAACGAATGAACTATAAGAAATTTTTTATAATCGGGTTTTCTCTTGGCGGGAATCTTTCTTTGCGTCTGGCGGTTCAGTATAGAGTAGAAATGCCGCCTTCAGCATTAATATTGATTTCTACTCCCGTAGTATTAAATGGAGTTATAAATGGTGCGCTTGTTGTTAGAGACTGGAGGCTTATATTTTCTGGCATTGCCAGATTTTTTCTCGGACCAGTTACAAAACGCAGGGATCTTGTTTCATCAGATATCATTAATCCTACCGTAACATACAATGAGGCATATGTTGTTGCACCTCTTCATTCGTTTAGAACAAACGTTGTTAAAATAAAAAAATATTTAAAATACATTACCGTTCCGATTTGTATCATTCATGCGTCTAATGACAAAACAATTGACGTTGAAAATGCTCACTATATATTGCGAAAAGTAAAATCAGTAGAAAAGCAGGCTTTTATTTTTAAAATAAATGAAGAGATCTCAACGCGTCATGAAATCTTGACGCATGAAACAATCCGCGACAAGGTTTTTAACTATATATTTTCTTTTTTAAATGATTATGATAATGGTTTTCAATTTACTTCTCGGTTATTTTTACGTTATAAAAACAAAGGTAAAAACAAATGAATAAAAAAATAATTTTTTTGCTGGCTATACTATCGATAAACGCTTGCGCACGTTTCAAAGTTGAGAAATTAAATTCTAATGAATTATTCAGTATACCAATTGACAAGAAGGCCGAACATCTAGATTTTCCTGAACAGAAAGGCTTGTATTATGAGATTCCTGGAAGACTGGCTGTTTTAGATGACTGGTTAATTGTATCGGAATCGTCGAATAAACAGATAAAAATATTTAAAAATAACAAACTAAAAACGATTATTGTTTCAGAGGATGCCAAAAAAAACGTACCTGTTGATGACAAATCAGTAAAAAAAGAAATTGTTCAAAGAATGTATTCAAAGCATTTAAATATTCCCGGAGCGCTTGCCGCAGGTAAAGATGATGATTTTTATGTTATCAATTATATTTCAACAGAAGATGCCGCCAAAAAAGAGAATAAAAGTGACGGTTTGGAATCAGAAGGTTACTATAAAATTCTCCATTTTGATGTTAAAGGTAACTTTTTGCAGATCATTGGACGTCAAGGTAAAATGGATCGTCCCTTTGAAACCATTTTATGGATGGATACTGACGATGATAATAACTTATGGATATTATACAAAAGCATTGAGCAACTGGTTCTTGATAAATATAAAGACGGTATTCTGGTATATTCTATGAGCCAGATGGAATGTGAAGAAGCATTGTTTAGCGGACAAAAGGTGGAAGATAATTCGATAACACAGTGTGAAGAAATGTATCCTTTTTACAACGATGACAAAATATTATTGATCGGGAGGATTGATAAACTTCCTGAAAAAAAAGCTGATAATGATTCTGTTTATATTTTTCAACGTAGAATATACAAGACAAAGAATATAAAAAATAAAAAATTAAACACTATTTTTGAGAATATGAATGACCCGGAGGATTATCCTTACATCCCTCATGGTTCGAATATATTAATCTGGAAAACTGCAAAACTCGATAGATTTAAACTAGCTGTATATGATACTGACGGAGATCTTGTTAAGTTTCTTCAGATTGATTTACCGGGAAGACGTAATAGCTGGAGGTCGACGTATGCTACTCTCGCAGGAGATTTCTATAGTCTGAAAGTTCAGAGTAATAATCTTCAAGTTATCAAGTGGAAATAAAAAATAAAAATATTCGTCGGATAAAAGGTGATTATATTGATGAAGTACAATTACCTTCACTTTTTGAATTTCCTGTTCTTGACGGAATAGAGGCAGCCAGGTGGGATCAATATTCAATTGTTGAAAAAAATATAGAATCACGTCTGCTTATGGGTTGGGCGGGTTATGCGTTGTTTATTTCGATGACGCGAAAATCCTGGTTTATAAATTCAAACCATATACACATATTTGCCGGATCGGGCAACAATGGCGGAGATGGATATGTTTTGGCATGGCATATTTTATCATCAACGAATAAAAAAGTTACAATATGGCAGTTATCTTTACCGGCAACACCGGATTCTGATTATTTTTTTAAACTTTGCAGCGCACATGAACTTAGAGAACGAGTCGTCATTAAGCAATTATTAGAAACCAATCTAAACATCAACTCATTTAATAATGGAGATTTAATTGTTGATGCCGTATTTGGTATAGGTTTAAACAAAGCTCCTTCTGAATTAATCCAGGATATTTTTAAACAAGTCAATGCGATAAATGATGTCATTCGAATAGCGATTGATATTCCTTCAGGAGTTTATGCAAATGGTGACTTTTTTACTCATTCAGTATTTCAGGCCCATTATACTTATTCTTTTGGATCGTATAAAATAGGACAATTGCTGGAGCCTGGTATTTTAAGCTGCGGAGAATTGATCGCTATCCCCATTGGATTTTTTCCGTATGATTTTGGAAAAGATCCGCAAAGTATTTTAAAAAATGAAAACTATAACAGACGGATTTTAAAGTTTTCAGAAATTCCGTCTTTGAGAAAATCAGGAAGTCATAAATACGATAGTGGTGTTATTACTATCCTGGGTGGAAGTGTCGGAATGGAAGGTGCGGCTCTGATGGCGGCACAGGCATTTTTATCGCTTGGGGGAGGCTTGGCAAAAATTTATTCTCTTTCTAATTCAATGAAAAAAAGTCTTTTGGATACTCCAGAATTGATGATTCAGACTTTTGACGATACGGTCTCGCTGGAAAAGATTTTTTTGGAAAGTTTAAAGAGTAATAAACAAAATATAGCAGTAATCGGGGTTGGACTTAAAGAAACTCTTTCAGAAGATTTCTGGAGACAACTTTTATCTTTTAAAGACGGCACTGTTATTATTGACGGTTCAGGCCTGGGACAATTAAACGACTTTGAAAATTATTTTAAAAAGCATTTGCTGAATAATTTGATGCTAACTCCTCATTTTGCAGAAGCGGAAAAGCTCCTTGGCAAAAAAATAACCAATGTTCGTCTGGCAGCTCTTGAAATCAGTAAAAGATATAATGCCCATGTTTATTTAAAAGGTCCTGGCGGTATTCTGGTTTTAAAGCAAGGTCATTCAACAAATACCATGGAGACCACTCAAGAAGAAGTATACATTAATTCAAAACATTATGAATTATCAACCGGAGGAACCGGTGATGTATTATGCGGGGTCATTGCAAATATGTTATGCAGGTATAATTCATTTCAAGGTATTGAATCGGCTTTAAATGTATATTTAAATGCAGCTCAAAATATTGTCGCTAAAAATTATAATAAAAAAGATTTTTTAACGCCAACAGAACTTATTGGCGCATTAAGACAATCGTTTTCTTTGTCTTAATGCGCACAAGTTTTCACTATTTAATTTTTACTTCTATTTGTTTTGGTTTAGATTCTTCAGATTTTGGAATTTTCAGTTTTAAAATTCCGTCTTTATAAGAGGCCTCAATCTGATCAGACTTTACTTCTCTTGGCAATGTAAAACTTCTAAAAAAAGAACCGTAAGAACATTCCACTCGATGAGTCTTGTCGTCTTTTTCTTCTTTTTCGGTTTTCTTCTCGCCTTTGATCGTTAACACGCCATCTTCAATAGAAATATTAACATTTTCTTTTTCAACTCCTGGCAACTCTGCCTTAATTAAATAAGAATCCTTGTTTTCTTTAATATCCATTGTTGGCATCCAGTCGCTTGATAATAAACCATCGTCACGCTTGCGTAGTAGTGATTTAATCGGCGTTCTTGAATATTTGTCCAACAAATCTTCCATTTCACGGAATGGATCCCAATGTACAATAGCCATATAAATCTCCTTATACACGATTGACTCGATATAATTAATTTATGAACTACCTTCGTTAAATTTAATGTATTATTTGATCCATCATGTATACTTAAAGTTTAATCTTAAAGCAACTTCCCGTCAACAATATGAGAAAAGTACGGAATATTTGATTACATAAAATATCGCGCTCTATGCCCGAAAAATTATTTTTGTAAATTAAAAAATAAGGGACGACTGAAACTTCTTATAGATTTCGGCAGAAATAAAAATTTTTAAAATATCAGAATCGACTTTATTATTTTTTGCTTCATCGTTTAAAATATTCAGGGCATGTTCAAATGGTACAGCTTTTTTATAGGGTCGATCCCATGCCGTCAAGGCGTCAAAAATATCAGCAATGGTCATGATTCTGGTTTGAACGTTAATTTTTGGCGCATTTATTCCAAGCGGATATCCTGTACCATCTAGTTTTTCGTGATGTCCGTGTGCTATTTCAGGAACATGCGCAAGATCGTGTGTCCATGGAATTTGATTTAAAAATTGATAGGTATGTGTTACATGAGATTCAATTTCAAGTCTTTCATTTGCATCAAGTGTTCCTTTTTTAATTGATAAACTTAAAAATTCATTTCTTTCAAGAAAAGGAACATGAATACCATTTTCAAGCATCACCATTTTATTGGTTAATGTTTCTAGAGTTTTAAAATCTCCCTCTTCAAGAACGCTGGGTTCATTGGCCTTGGTGACAGCTTCAAACATTGCATTTAAACGGTCTAGGTTTTTATGGAATTCATCATCAAGAGATTTTTCTTCTTTTTTTAAAATATCACTGCCATGATTTTTTAGAATATTGAATTTTTTTTCTATAAGTTCTTTTTCAAGCGTTTTTCGTATATACCGAAATCTCCATTCAATCAGATCCAATTCCATAGGGTAAAGTTTTTTTGCCTTTACCAGAACTTTTTCGCGTACCCCAACTTTTCCAAAGTCGTGCAATAGCGCCGCATAACGTAATTCTCTGAGTTGATCTGGGGTAAACCTGGTAGATGAAAAAAGACCTGAACTTTCACGGTCTAATGCTTTTGCCATACTTTCAGCATAATCAGCTACTCGGGCTGAATGACCGCTCGTTGTCGGATCTCTCTGTTCGATGGCTTTTACGGATGCTTTTACAAATCCTTCAAATAAGTTACGAATATCTCCCATTAAAATATTATTTTCAATGGCCACGCCAGCCTGCCCGGCAAGAGCGCTGATGATTTGATAACATTTATCAGTAAAAGGAATTACCCATTTACCCTTCATGTCTTCAACTGTAAGCGGTCTGTTTTTATCGAGTTTTTTATTGATAAGTTGGATGACCCCGATCACTTCATCGTGATGATTTTTCATGGGTATCAACATCATTGATTTTGTGTGATAATTAAAATTTTTATCGTAATCAGGATTAAAACGATATTCTTCTTTTCCTGATAATTTATAAACATCATCGATTCTTAAATGATGACCAATCAGGGCAACGTACCCTGCTATGGAATTTTTATCAATATCAAGTAAAAATTCGTCGGCTGTAAGATGCAAGGCTGATTTTTTAAATCTTAATTTTGTGGGTTTTTGCCCCTTTATTTCAGATGGTTCGACAATGTATATTGAACCGCCGTCGGCGTTTACTATTTCTTTTGCCTGAGTTAAAATTAAAGTTAAAAGGGTGTCAAAATCTTTTTCGGTTAACAGGGCTTGGCCAACTTTAGTTACACTGCGTAAATCCTGATAAACATTGGTCAGCTCGTTATTTAGTTGAATACTGTTTACAAAAATATACATGGCATGATAGGCGTTATCAACCACAGTATAAAATAATCCGGTTGAAATATTTTCAGGAATTACAAACGAGATATAATCATGGATTCTTGAATCAAATAGTTTTTTATCTTTTGGTACTTCAGAGATAATCATCAGACTGACAACGTTTTCAATGATTTTTTCAAACCACGGAATGAGCGCATCGAGATTTTCATTTAAGGTAGTTTCTTTTAAAATCAGTAAAAAATTTTCATTTTGTGCCGCAGGTTCAGAAATATTTTCAAGATGCATTTTAATATCAATGACGGTATTCATTATAAATTTTGATTTTAAAATTTCTAAATAGCTGGATTCTGAAACAATTGTAAAATGGTTACTTTTCATACTAGAGTCGATGTTTGTAATTTCATAACTCGTTTGTAAAGCTTTTTCCAAAACGAAATTTTGCGGGGGTAAGGCCAAGACCATGGCTTGGCCGAAAGGGCGCGCAAAGCCCTTTTTTAAGACCTGATTAAGTCGCAGCGGGTTTTGCTTTGTTTAAAAGATATTTATTATTTATCCTGGAGTATTTGCGTATCACGGTGTATAAATTTAACCATAGTAAAAAAGACGAAATAAACAATAAGGTTCCTGAAACAAGATGTCCCGCGTGCGGATAAAATAAATAATACGGCAGGCTTAATAAAAATAATAAATGAAAAATAAATTGAATTTTTATTCTGACATCATCTAGCATGTCTTTCATGGTGGGTACGTCAAAAATTCCTTTGCTGGCAAGGTGAAACCAGGATAAAAATGGAACTATTTTATACAACATTCCATTGATGACTGAAAATATAAATCCAAATAAAAAAGTAATTCCTGTAAGTAATATTATTTTTATAAAGTAACCGCCTCGATAAAATTCTGCCGTTGTTGCCAGGGTTGTTGAAAGAAAGAGTACAATCATGGAAGTGTACCAAAACAATAATGCCGGATCGGGAAGTTTTCTCTTTCTTCGTTGTATCTGTTTAATTGTAATTATAGAAAACAAGGCAAATAAAAAATAAATCGTTATGCGGATTGCTTTTCGAATGTATACATTTTCATTAATTAAAAAAAGATCGTTAATTTCAAATAATGGTAAAAATGTCATTATGGCATATAAGATCAGCAAGATGAAAATTAACGCTGGAACATTTTTACGAAATAGCTGCGGGTATTCCGGCGATACGTAAAACATGGGGATAACTTGAAACGAAACTCCCATGATGAGTATTCCGACCCAGCCGGTAAATGCCCAGAAGTAATGTACCGAGTGGATATCAATGCCGGCGCCTTTAATTACATTTAAATGCCAAAGCAACATATAGAAGCCCAAACATAAAACTACCGTCAACGATGCGATGGACATCTGCATGGCGCTTATTGTATGAGATTTGTTTTTTAATATTGCTAATCGATATAAAATTTGCACTGAGAACAGCGACATCGAAATTGTAATTAATATTCCTGCGAAGATCAGCCATTGCTTCATTTGAAATATATATGAAGCTCCAAACAGTAATGCGCCGACTGACAACGAGCTGTGAATGACGGTTGAAAAAAATACAGGATTTTTTATTTTTACGCCGGCTAATACCGGAAGCATTTGCATCACGGCTCCCATCATACTCATCGTTATAAAACCCAGCGTCATCCAGTGAATTATGCCTATAAGCCGGATGTTTATAAACGAAAAAAATATATGCTCGCCGTTAAATGCAATAACTAGAGATACCAGCATTGAAAAAATTGGAGCTGTGATAAAAAATCGTTGTACACTATTGTATGGCGGAGCCTGGTCTAGTGACAATCCTGACATGTCCATGATGATTTACCGCTGATATTTAAACATGCTGTATTTGCTTCATGGAAGTAATGATATTTTCGCAATTTGCCTGTAGCGCTCTGTCGGCCATTGGATATAATATTTGCTCTTCTTTCATATTATGCTGCTGCATTAAAATCATCAGTGTCTCAAGGAGTCCGATTAATTTTTTTTTGGATTCTTTTGTAATACCTGAATTGGCAAGTTCTTCAATTTTTTTCAGCATTTCTCGTATTTGGGTATGCTCCATTCGCATTACCTGGGTTGGCCCCATTTGACCTCCGGAAACTTCTTCAAAAGCAGGGAATAATACTTCTTCTTCTCTTTTAAGATGTATTCCCATTTCATCTGAAAATTTTTTTCCATATTCTTTTGTCCCATTCAGGTCGTCGTCTAAAATTGATTCTTCAAAGTGCGCGTACGTACTATCACAGCTTTTATGTTCTGTTGTCATGTAATTTTGTATTGTTTCCATTGTCTCTCCTGCTTTTTATTGTATAACTATGTTTTGTCTGAATAAATTTACATTTAATATTTAGATTATCTTTTTCAATATCGCTGATTGGCGCTTTTAAATTTAATTTGTGAGTTAGCGCCACAACAAATTAAACAGACAAACTATTTGATAATATTATTAGTAAAAAAATGTTACAATATAATTTAACCTTTTTTAGAGAATGTATCTAATTAAAGTTGTCATAATTTTGTTAATTTACGATTTCAATCTGGTTTTCATTTTGAGTAAATTCGGTTTATTTTAATCATTGCACCATCATTATTTATATGTACATGAGAAATACCGTGAATATCTATTTTCATGTCCATTTTTAAATTATTAGACGAATACATCAGTTTTACAATTTCAGGGGTATAAGAATTAATGATGATTTTTGATTTGTATGTTTGAAAAGGGTCGTTAGCCAGAAATTCATTAAAGTCCAGACTATTGTCTTTTATAATTTGGGGATTTGATATTATTTCGTTTGCAATAAATTCTAAATACATGATGTTTGATTTTGTAATAATAGTTTTTTCAATTTTTTTACCATCCAGGGTTCCTGTAACTACGTATGCATTTAAGTTATTTCTTTCTAAACTGATCTGATATTCTTCTTCGTTGTTTTTATAGGAATAGTATTTACCTGAAGTTACGGCTCCTGTTTTGTTATTTATCTGTACTTCTTCAATGGATTTACTATTAATTAAATCAATTGTATTTATTGGAGTCAGCATATCGGTCATAGAATAATAAGACAAAGTATTTTCTTCAGTTTCAAATACAATGTTTTCCATTATTCCGGAAAACTGTTCATTGATGAAAACTTCATTTATATGCCTTGATTTAATATGGGGAAATTGGTTGAAGTGTTTTTGAATAGCGTTTGTTGCTGTAAGTGATTCGATAACCTGTAAAAAAGTTTTTTGATTATCTGCTTCGTTATATTGGCAGGTCAGCATAAAATTTTTAGATGATAAAGTTATCAGTTTTACATTTACGTATTCGTTCTCGTCTGTAAGATATGCTTTTTCAAGGTATATGTATGGGAGGTGATTTAAAACTCCTCCGGAGATATTTTTAACTGAAGTCGGCTTAAGATTTTTATTATTTTTAGTTTTTTCAAAGAAGGCGCTTTCTTTATAAAAAGGCGACAAATTTCCTTCGTTTAAAAAACATTCTACAGGATATTTTGTAGCAACAGGAATGGAAATACGATAATTGTTTATATCCATTTGTTCGCTGATGCCATTTTCAGAAGATAATACGTTTAAATTTAAAGGACCTTTTATCGTGTGCCTGGCGAGGGTTGATGTTGTATCCGCTTGAATATTATCAGCATGATCACGTTTTTGAACCGCGGTAGTTGTACAATGTATTGTGAGTAAAAAAAGCAAGTATATGCAGTTTGAATTAAATGTATGTTTTATCATTATAAATTAAATACCAGTTAGTAAAAAAAAGTGCATTTGAAAAGGATAATATAAAATTTTAAACTTCCTTTTGCATTACAATGGCATCAACAAGATTATCATAATATTTTTTACGGATATGTATTTTATAAAATGAATATTTTTCATATAGGCGGATAGCTGGCAGGTTGGTTATGGCAACATCAACAATGATATTTTGTATGC
>JAOUFY010000050.1 GCA_029857955.1 Spirochaetia bacterium | reverse complement strand
AATTCAGTAAAGGATCTAAAAAAAAAACAGTACAATTATATTAAAATCATAGATGAGAATCTACACCAGCTTTTTAATGCAATTATGCAAAAAACCAATAATCGAGAAAAAATTGTCTCTATTATTGGCAATATTAAAGGTATCATTCTTGATTTAAAGGTTTAACAAGAATTTGTATATTTATTACAATTGTAAATAAAATGGATACTACTACTAATAATAATAACAACAAAATTTTAAAATACAGTAATTACAAACCTTTATCGTTTATAATTCGTTTTTCAATTGTTCTTACAGTTTTTTTTATCATTGTCTCAGCGATCGTTGTTAATGAAAATTATAAAGGACATCATCGCTTATTGCTTGCTGAAAAAAATGAAGAATTGGATTTATTGGCCTCTTTGTTGGTGAATCCGGAGTTGATGCAGGAATCCGATTATTTTAAATATCTGGATATGTGGGTTAAAGGTCATTCAGAAATTTCAAAAGTTACTTTATCTAATGGCAATAAAACCATTTATTCGATAGAAAATAGTAATAAAATAACTTCCAATCTGATTTTAGAAAGAAAACTCCATTTTCCTATTAAAGGAGATATCGATTTAAATGTTGAGTTTAATACATCAAACCATGAAAATAATTTTAAAAATATGGGTTTTGAATTATTTGCAATGTCATTGATCATGGCAATTGTATTTGGATTGTTATTGTATTTATTGATTATTCGAAATGCGATCAATCCTTTACAAAAAGAATTTTTACAGGAATACAGTTTTAATGAAACCATTTTATCAAATTTACAGCTTGGCGTTGCTTTGATAGATAAAAACATGAATTTATTAAAGGCCAATAAGTTAATCAGGAAATTTTATTCCAATTTTTCTGAAGTTGAAATTAAAGAATGTTATAAATGCCAGAATCCTGAAATTGAAATTTCGTGTCAGGACTGCCCCGTGGTAAAAACCCTTAAAGACGGACAAACTCATGAAAAAATTCGATCTTTGCTGGTAAACGGCGAAATCATTTATCAACGGGTTTTGGCCTATCCCGTCTTTATAAATGAAAACGTAGTTCAGGCCATTGAAATAATCGAAGATATTACAGAACGGGTTTTAGATGAAGAAAAATTAAGGCGTACCAGCAGGGTTCAAAAAATACTTTCACAATGCATGCAAAACCTGATTCACTCTGAAAATGAAAATATTTTATTGCAAAATATTTGTCAGATCATTGTAGACAGCGGTTATTATAAACTTGCCTGGATAGGTGAATGTGATTTTGAAAAAAATATTATTAAACCCGTTGTTCATTCTGGTTTTGACGATGGTTTTTTATCCGACATTACCATTAAATATGAAAGAACAGGTCAATGCATTGATCCCGTTTGTGATGCCGTTGTAAATAATCATCCTGTACTAATTCAAGATATAGAAACAGATTTATATTCATCACAATGGAAAGAAGCAGCTTTAAAATCTGGATTTAGCTCTCTGCTTGCAATTCCTTTGCGTAATGAAAGTAAAGTCATTGGTACGTTAAATATATTTGCAGAAAAAAAATTCGCGATTGACGAAGAAGAAAAAAATCTTTTAATAAAGCTTGCAGATGAAATTTCATATGGAATGCATGTCTTTAGAACCAAGGATACTTCAAGGTTATTGATAGAAAGTAATATACATTTAAAACAAGATCGTGACGAAGCTACAATTGCCAATAGAAAAAAAAGTGATTTTCTTGCCATGATTACCCATGAGATTCGAACTCCCCTTACGGGAATACTCGGAATGACTGAACTTTTATTACGAAGCAATATTAATAATGAACAGGAAAAATTTTTAAACATAATAAAATCAACTGCGAATTTACAAATGAACATCATTAACGATATTCTTGATTTGTCTAAAATTGAAAAAGGAAAATTGATTCTTGAAAAAAGCAATTTTAATCTTCCGGGTTTAATCTATGAAGTAACCCAGTCTTTTGCATGGCAGATCCAAGAAAAAAATCTCAAAATGATCATTAAAAGTGAAAATGATATTCCTGATAATTATATTGGTGATTCTTTGAGGATAAAGCAAATATTTTACAACCTCATAGGTAATTCCATAAAGTTTACAGATAAAGGCGGTATCATGGTTTTAATTGAAAATCTCTACCATGATTCGCAGTTGTATAAATTAAAATTTACCATTGTTGATACGGGAATTGGAATTCCCGTTCACAAGCAATCAAAGATATTTGAAAGTTATACGCAAGTTGATTCTTCAATTACGAAAAAATATGGCGGAACAGGACTTGGAACAACCATCACCAAAAGACTGGTGGAACTTATGGGCGGCGAAATCGGATTGAAAAGCCCTGCGCGAGCAGTTGATGGAGAATTCATGGATTTAATTTTAAATAAAAATCCTGGGTCAGAATTCTGGTTTACCATTGAGCTGCCCGTTGCGGTTAATGAACTTAATGATGATAAGGAACATACCAGAAAGGTCCAAATGGAAAATAATATACGCATAAAACATTCAGGATTAAAAGCTCGAATACTGGTTGCTGAAGATAATGATGTAAATCAGACTCTTATCAAGATCATGCTGGAGAAAATGAACCATGACGCTGATATTGTTGCAAATGGGGTAGAAGCCATTAAAATGATCAATCAAAATACCTATGACATTGTTTTAATGGACATTGAAATGCCGGAACTAAACGGAATAGAAACCGTAAAATTGCTTAGAGAAAAGTACAACATAAAGCTTCCAGTCATTGCTCTTACTGCGAATATATATACAGAAGATAAAATAAAATATCTTGCCGCAGGTATGGATGATATAATTCAAAAACCATATAACCAGGATGAAATTATGAATATCATAGAAAAATGGGTTTTTTTAAAAAATGATGAAAAACAAACATCTTCAGATTTTATTATAACATAATTATTTCTCAAAATTTTAAAGTGATGATTTATTTACGAAAATGTAGTGTTTAACTACAGTGAAAGGCTTATAAAATGAGCATCCATATTTTAGCAACAAGCTAATTAAATAAACGGTTTCTTCTATATAAAATACATTTACATAATTAATTTTAAAAATGTTTCAGCCCTGGGAATATCTTCTGGTGTGTCTACGCCGACTGAATCGTGTTGTGTAATGTATATAAATATATTCATTCCGTTTTCAAGCATTCTCAGTTGTTCTAGTTTTTCAAGCGATTCAAGTGAACCGGTTTTGAGTTCTTTAATTACGCAAAGGGCATTTTTCGTATATCCATAAATGCCAAGATGTTTATATGATTGTTTCAGGTTGCCTTCATCAGCTCTATAAGGGATGGCTGATCGCGAAAAGTACAGCGCTTTATGATCAGAGTTAAAAACAACTTTAACCTGGTGTGGATTTATAAAGTTGCTCCACTGGGTAAATTGAATTGCAGCAGTTGCGATTTCACAATTTGCTTTATTTTGCAGGGTTTTAATGATTCCATCTATGGTATCAGGATGAATTCCGGGTTCGTCTCCTTGAATGTTAATGTAATGGTCAAATGTATTATAAATTTCAGAAACTTCTATAACACGATCAAGTCCAGTGCTATGTGTTTCTTTGGTCATCAAAGCTTTTCCACCAAATGATATAACTTGGTTAAGAATTTCTTTTGAGTCCGTAGCTACAATTAAGTCGTTAAGTAATTTTGATTTTTTAGCATTTTCGTAAACCCACTGTATCATGGGTTTATTTAAAATATATTTTAGTGGTTTTCCCGGAAATCTGGTTGAACCCATTCTTGCAGGAATTATTCCCAGAATATTTTTTGACATATTAAGCTGGTGAATCTTTAAATGTACTACCGAAATTTGTTATCATTTCTTCGTCGGTCATATCCAGTATTCCTCCGAATAAATCACCATTTATCAGTCTTTCATTTAAAGCAAGGGAATAACAATAAGTTTCAAGTATACATTGTTTCACGGGTTGACCGTTTAACCGTTTTGATCCTT
The DNA here is from genome assembly GCA_029857955.1 of Spirochaetia bacterium. Lineage (GTDB taxonomy): Bacteria > Spirochaetota > Leptospiria > Turneriellales > JAOUFE01 > JAOUFE01. The sequence continues at coordinate 15,696 of JAOUFY010000050.1, read as the reverse complement.
CCAGGTCAGAGTCAAATTCAAGGGCTTCATCCATATTTTCAACTATAGCTTTATTTGTTTTCATGTCGGTAATCAGCGTTGCCAGAATTTTAGTGACGTTGTCCATATAAGATCGAACTAATCCACGTACATTTCTACCTTCAATATCCATTTTTGATCTTGCCTGATCTTTTCTTTTAGCTGCTTCAACATGATTTGCGCCAATATTTTGAGGTTTTTCATATATCTGATAATTTTTTCTTGCCTCGGCATAATTTTCAAAAGCTTGTATAATTGTTCTGGATTGATTAAATGCATCCGCAAGAATTTGTTTATAATCTTTTTTAGTTCCAGTGCTGTAATCTGCTGCCAATTTAATTTTTTTGGTTGTTAATACAAAAGATAATTCACGATCAAATTCAAGAAAAAAGAGATAGGCTAAAAATGCCCGGTCATTGTATTGAATATGAATAAATTTTTTATGCGAATCATGTTTTTGACGCAATACAGGTAATGGGTTTTGCCGCATCAGCTTTATTCCATACTGGTATTCTTTCGTTGTGGTTATTGCAGCTGCTTTTTCTGTATTTTTGTTTTCTTCCTTTTCTTCTGGAGTACCTTCTTCATCTACTGATCCTTCTTCCCCATCTACGTTATTGTCCGTTTCGTTTTCACTGTCGATATCGTGAAAGTTTACAGCAAGTGTAGTGCTTTCACCTTTTTTACGATTTCCAATTTTTTCATTTTGATCTATGCTTAAAGCTTTTTCTAAAGCTGAAGAGAAGGGAATATATTCAACTCCGTCCATTCGACAAATCAATAAGAATAATTTTGGAAAAGCCTTTAAAAAAACTTCATTGATATCTTTTAAAAATTTTTTCTTTTTTTGATCCATTAAATTATTGTTGTTCTGATCATTGGATTCTTTTAAATAGATATCTACTGCAATATTCAGCGCTTTTTTAATGGTTTCCTGGTAGGGATATATATAATACAGTTTTTTAAACAAGCTCCGTACTGGTTCCTCAATTATACTAAATGGTATCATTGAATTTGGATTGCTTTGGTGAAATTCAAGCAATCGATTAAAAAGCTTGGCATCAAAAAGTGAATGAAGTTTTTGTATTAATTCAATAAGTATCGGGTTTCGTTGATCCAATGAATTTGCAATTTTTTTTCCAATATCTCGATTTAATAAAAATAAATCATTACCAATTAAATTAAATTCAACGATGGCCTGTTTTACATCAAGACCAAGGTACTTAATAAAACTTGTTTTTATCGCATCTGACGAAAATGGGGTTATTCCATCAAAAAAGGTTTTTAGCTTTAATATAAAACGTGTCAATGAACCTGAGTTATTATTTTGTTTTTTTTCATCATTTTGTTGTGAATTTGAGCTTTCTTCATCGAATCCGCCATAACGCCCTCTGGATGAGGATGATGGCTTTCCGCCTAGTTTTTGCAGATTTTCCTGTTTTTTCTTTTCTTTTAATTCTTTTTCGGAAAGAACTTTACCACCTGCTGATTTAAACTTGTCGAGCATTGCCTTTCGCTCACTATTTTCAAGTTTGTCAGCGCCAATAGCATTTCGTGTTTCATCGAATTCAAATTTTGAGGCCATATTTACAATTTAAAATATCTTTACAAAGTGACAATCAAATATAAGGGCATTATCTAAAATAATGAACATTAACCCTTATATAAATACTATCGGAATAACAGGCATCATCGGCAGTGGAAAATCAACCGTTTCTGACTTATTGGAAAAAAAAGGCGCCTTTGTAATCAGAGCTGACAAGCTATCGGCCTCTGTACTTGATATTCACTATGAAAAATTTGAAATTGTTAAAAACAAAATATCTAAATTACTTGAAAATTCCGGAAAATCAAAAAATATACATGAAATATTTTCTGAAAACGGTGTTAATCGGAAATTACTGGGCGATGCCGTCTTTAGCGATGATAAAAACATAAAAGAGTTAAACCAAATCATTCATCCAGAAGTTAAGTATTTATTTAAGAAACAAATTTCAGAAATTGATGATCCTGATAAAATAATTATTTATGACGTTCCACTTTTATTTGAAACTGATCTTTACCTATACATGAAAAAAAATATTGTGGTATATGCGCCGGAAAAGGTTGCTATTCTACGCGCATCTAAACGAATGGGTTTAACAATAGAACAGGTAAAAAAAAGGTTGAAACATCAAATTTCCATTGAAAAAAAAATGAGTATGGCCGATTATGTAATAGATAATAGCGGAGACGAGAACAAGTTGATCATAGAAGTGGAAAAACTTTGGCTATTCTTACAGGAAATAAAATGAGCGATGAAAATATTAAAAAAGTATATGTAATTAATCTTGATAACAAAAGAGTGATATTGTTGACGGGATTATTTTTTTTCTTGTTCAGTATATCATTTCTAGCTGGATTTAAGTGGGATGAAAATAATGTACAAAATCTAAAAAATGTTCAGAATGTGGAAAATACCGCCATTTCAATGAATGGTGTAAAAGATATTGAAGAAAATCACCTTTTAGCATCTGGTAATGCGGGCCAAGAAAAAAATATTCTCGTATTGCCGGAAGAAGATAACAGGATTTTTAGTCAAAAAAAGAAAATTACCACAGATGATCCTTTTATTATTGAGCCTCCAGCGCATTCAACAGATAAAAAAGAACCTGTACAAAGTTCCGCAAAAAAAACAAGTGAAGAAGTTTCAAAAAAAGAAATGATAGCTTCTAAAACACTTGAAAAATATTATACCATACAAATTGCAGCCTTTACCCATGAAAAAGATGCTATATCTTACCAGGATCAAATAAAGAAAAAAAATATTGATTCCAGGATAGATAAAAGCAGTAAATACTATTATGTGCGATCTGGAAAATCAAAAGATAAAGCTCAACTGCAATCACTGCTTAAAAAAATAAATAATGTTTTGAACCTACAGGCTATTGTAGTACAAAAAAAGATCTCTTGAAATGAAACGAAATTTACTGACCCTTTTTGATTTGGAAAAATCAACATTTCATAATATACTAAAGCTGGCGCTGGAGTATAAGAAAAAGAAAAGTAATGATAATTTTTTAAAGGGTAAAAATATTGGTTTGATATTTGAGAAAAACTCGACCAGAACCAGGGTTTCATGTGAAGTTGCAATCAATCAGCTTGGCGGTAATTCCATCTATTTAAGTTCAAAAGATTTACAATTAAACCGTGGAGAATCTATCGAAGATACTGCAAGGGTTCTAAGCAGATACCTGGATGCGGTAATTATACGCGCGAAATCACACGTTACAATTGAAAAATTTGCCGCTTCTTCAGATATTCCTGTTATAAATGCTCTTTCTGACAAAGCTCATCCCTTGCAAATATTGGCTGATTTTTTAACTATCCAGGAAAATGGAATTGATTTAAATAACTGTAATTTATGTTTTCTAGGTGATGGACAAAATAATGTATGTCGTAGCCTTATGGCTGGATATACTTATATAAATGGTACTATGAATATTGGCACACATATAAATTATTTTCCAGATGAGGAATTTTTAAAACAGGTCAAAACTGCCGGAGGAAAGATAAATGTTTTTCCTGAAGCCGTTGAATCAGTTATTGGAGCAGATGTATTGTATACTGATGTTTGGGTATCGATGGGAAATGAAGATGAAACTATCCAGAGAAAAAAAGATCTCAAGGGTTTTCAAATTAATAAAGAAATATTGTCAAAAACAGGTAAGACTCCAATAGTTTTACATTGCCTGCCGGCTCAAAAAGGTGAGGAAATTACCAATGAGGTTTTTGAATCTTTAAACAGTAAAATATTTGATCAGGCAGAAAACCGTCTTTATTCAATGAAAGCTGTCTTAAAATATGTTTTTAATGGATAAATAAAATGTCTGATTTTGATGAATATTTTCAAACATCTGCCGATACAAGTACAATTCCTCACCGTTTTGATCAATTTTGGAAAGATTCGATTACCTATTTAAAACAATTTCCCCTTAATTTAAAAATATCCAGAAAAAAAAGTAAGTTATTTAATAAATATAATGAATTTGAACTTAGTTTTGATGGCGTAGATAAATATCCATTACGGGCAAGTTTATTTATTCCATTAAAAGCAAATGTAAAACCTCCTATGGTCATTCGATTTCCGGATTACATGAGTGAAGTAAAATTTTCACCAGAATTGTATGAGCAGGGTTATGCTCAAATGATTTTAGAGCTCAGGGGGCAGCGGGAAGCACTTGCCTTATTGGAGCAATCTGAGGAAAAACAAAAAGAAAGTTTTGGTTATTTTTCTGAAAACATGCTGGATCCGGAAAAGTATTATATGAGGAAATTATATCTTGATGCCATGCGATGTCTTGATGTAATTCGTTTAATTAAAGAAGTGGATAAAAATAAAATATCCATTTGGGGAACGGGAATCGGATCTGCGATGGCTGTATTTTTACAACACAATGCTGATCGTATTTCTTCGATTGTTTTAGATGAACCAACATTTGTATATCTTGAATTAACCCAGAACGTATCAAAAGCAGCGTATGCTGAAGAAATAAATGAATACATTAAAAAAAATAAATTAAACAGGAAAAAAATAAAAGAAAATCTTGCATATTTTGATGTTATTTATCTGGCAAGTAAAATCAATATACCTGTATTGATGTTTATTAACATTGAAAAAAGAAGCGTTGCACCCCAGGGTGGTTTTGCCATGTTTCATCGCATACCCGAAAATAAGGATATGGTTATTTTTACTGAAATTGAAGAGTCGTCCGTTAGTTCTTCATCAAAGGCAATTACAGAGACAATAAGATTTTTTAATGAAACATTAAAATGATTAATTCTCGTATAGGTAAAATAAATAGAAAAAAAATTATCAAAGAAATAATTAATTCAAAAGAATTTAATTATAGTATACGCAAGAAAAAAATTAATAATGTAAAGCTGGAATATTTTTTTGAACAATATATAAAATGCATTCCTAATGATTATCTAAAGTTTTTATCAATTTCAGATCTTGTTCATTTCGTTATAAGAAGATATGAATTTTTTATTTCTAAAAATAATTATGATGTATCGAATCGATCAATTAAAATTTTAGTAAATGAAATTCCTGAAGAAGAATGGATTATAAATGCTCATATAATTGAAATATTAATGGATGATATGCCTTTCATTAAAAATTCATTGATAGAACTTTTTCAACATATGGGATATTCGATTAGATATTTATTATCTGATTGTTATAGTTCAAATGATATATTTACAGATGACCAAACGACAGAGTCATCAGATGGCGAACTCCGTAAAAGTTTTTATGCTCTTTTTATTCTAGACAGAATTGAAGATTTTAAACCACAAAAAATACAAAATAAAATTACTGAATTATTAAAACATGTTAACTTTGTCACAAAAGATTTTAATGATATTATTTCTGTATTGAATATCGAGTATAAAAATAAAAAAATTCAACAATATTTTAAATGGCTATGCAGAAATAATTTTATTTTTTTAAGCTTGTCAACTGGAAAAAAACATTATGGTTTATTTAACGACTCAGATTATCGAAAAAAAATTGATGAATATTCTGTGCCTGAATGGGATGACAATGTTCATGTAATTAAAACAGATTTAATCAGTAATATAAATCGTAGTGAAAAGATATTAATTATTTCGTTTAATAATATTGTAATAACTGGAATTTTTACAAGAAAAGCTGATAATACTTCAACCGCTGCCATACCTTTATTATCGGATAAACTAAACAGTTTGATAAAAAGTAAAAGACAAATGTGGACTTCACTGGATATTCGGGATTTTACCTATGCTTTTGACTTATTACCTTTGATTCATAGATTTACATTGCCTGTCGAAGATTACGTTGTTTTCAGCGAAATCTTGTTTGATGCCAGACTTACAATTGAAAGTAAAATAAGAGTACGGTCATTTAAAAAAGGTGAATATTTTTTAGCTATTATCTGGCCGATCAATGATCTTGGCGAGGGGTTTCAGCAAAAAATAAAAAAGCATATTGAAAAATCAAATTTAATTATTCGCGATGAAGTTAGTCGAGTGTTATCTTCTGTTGTTTATTTTTTTTATGAATTAAAATCGGAATCCGTAATTTTGCACGAAAAACAATTTGAGCAGTTTGAGCAAAATCTTTTAAATGACCTTTTACTGTGGGAAAAAAAATTTGATGCAGAGGCTGAAAAGAGGTTTAAATTTGAAAAATATATAAGTTATAAAAAATTAATAAATTCAATCATTCAAACTAATTATAAAGAAAAGCATTCCCCAAAAGAAGCATTAATGGAGTTAGATAATATCTTCACAGCTTTTTCAAGAGAACGATTAATTAAAGGCGAACTAGATTTAAATAATACTAAAACATTCATAAAAGTATTTTCAAAGCATGATTACAATTTAAGTTATTTTATTCCAATTTTCAGTACGATGGATATTAATGTACATGAAATGGAAACGTATCAATTTAATATTGATAATGAATATTTGTTTTTATATAAATTTAATATTAAATTTCAAAATAATATTTTAGACGATATCGAAGTATTAAACAGAATTTGTGAAACAATTGATAGCATCATGGATCAAAAAGCCAGTTCTGAACCATTAAATTCTTTAATATTAACTGCAAAACTTTCCATATTTCAAATTGAATTACTTAAAGCCCTTGTTTCCTATTTGGTGCAAATTAAAAAAGGTTATTCAAGAGTATTGTTAAAAAAGGTATTGCAAAACAATCCAGGTTTATCAGAAATTATTGTTTCGATTTTTGAAATTAAACTTATCAATCAATTGCATCATGGTAAAGCTGCCGATATTTCTTTAAATGAAGTTATATATCGAAATATAAAAGACTTTCCCGCTGACATTTCAAAAATTAATGACTTTATAAAATTTAGAGAACAAAATATACAAGACTTTAAAATTAAAAATATTGTACAGGCAGAATTGTACAAAATGTTAACTATTATTATTCAAGGTATTGTTAGAACAAATTATTTTACAAATTCGGAAACAATCTCATTTAAAGTTAGATGTGATAAAATTGATTTTTTAATTCAACCCTCTCCACTATATGAGATTTGGGTTTATCATGCTCATTTTGAAGGAATACATCTTAGGGGCGGTTTAATTTCAAGAGGCGGAATTAGATGGTCGGAGCGTCAGGATGATTTTCGCGAGGAAGTATGGGGTCTCTGGAAAACCCAGGTATTAAAAAATACAATCATTGTACCGACCGGCGCAAAAGGGGGATTTGTTTTAAAATACATTTCAAATAGCACAGAAAATGCAGTTGCCATGTATAAAAAGTTTATACGTTCTTTGATTTTTTTAACAGATAATCGAATTCATAATAAAAATATAAGGAATAAAAATATACCAGTTTTTGATGAAGAGGACAGTTACCTTGTTGTGGCTGCAGATAAAGGAACTGCATCCTTTTCAGACTATGCCAATGAAATTGCAATTGAAACCGACTTTTGGCTGGGAGATGCATTTGCATCAGGAGGAAAAAATGGTTATTCTCACAAAGCGCTTGGAATTACCGCTCTGGGTGCATGGGAATCTGCCAGATGGCATTTGCGAAGACTTAATAAGTCTCCACATCAAGATGAAATCAGCGTCGTTGGTATAGGTGATATGTCGGGTGACGTTTTTGGTAATGCAATGATTTTTAGCAATAAGATCAAACTCATTGGCGCTTTTAATCATAAACATATTTTTATCGATCCTGATCCTGACTTGCAGTTATCGTTTAAAGAAAGAGTCAGACTTTTTAAAGAAAATGGAGACTGGTCAAAATATGATGCTGATAAAATTTCAAAAGGCGGAGGCGTATTTGAAAGAGATACCATTTCAATTAAAATCAATCAAAAGTTAAAAACAATTTTAGATACAACCGCAGATCAAGTAAGCGGCGAGGAAATGATTAAATTACTACTTAAATCGTCAGTTGATATGATATTTAATGGAGGTATCGGTACTTATATTAAAAGCAGCAATGAAACATCGATGGAAATCAATGACCTTGTAAATGATAATGTACGAGTTGATGCTTTAGAGGTTCGGGCGTCGATGATCATCGAAGGCGGAAATCTAGGTGTCAGTCATCAGGGAAGAATCGAGTATTCAAATCACGGGGGTCTGATAAATACAGATGCTATTGATAATTCAGGCGGTGTGGACTTATCGGATCATGAAGTAAATTTAAAAATATTATTTAAAATATTTATGGATCATGGTTTAATTAAAACTCTTGAAGAAAGAAATAAACGATTAAAAAAATTAGCTTTAGAGGAAGTTGAACTTGTTTTACAAAATAATTTTATTCAAAATTGGGCGTTGGTTTATTTACAAAATCTACCTTTAAATGAAATGGTATATTCACTTGAATTAATTGATATGCTTAAAAGTGAAAATTTATGGTCTAATAGCATTGAAAAATTACGAGATCTGCAAATTATATCGGATTGTATAGCTAACCGCAAATCCATTCCTAATCCTTTACTTGCCATATTGCAAAGTTTAAGTAAAATATATTTTTCTAAAATATTTACAGTAAATATAACTGATTATATTTATAATGACGAATTGGATAAATACTTTCCTGAGTCTTTAATCAAATTTAAATATTTATATTTAAAGCACCCCTTAAAGATAGATATTATTAAAACAAAAGTAGTAAATCGAGTAATTGATTTGATGGGGTTTCCTGGTTTGGTAAAATGTTTAAAATATCTAGACCTTCAGGTAAGTCAGGTGATTCATTACTATTTTACTTCAAGAAAAATTTTAAATATCGAATCTCTTAATATTACTCGGTATCTTCCTGATTTAAGTTTACGAAAATTTCCTGAATGTTCATTTGATCAAATGTTTGAAATTAAATTTAGAATTGAAAAAGCAATTTATCGCTATATGGAAATGGTGGTTTTATTTAAACATGATCTTGCCGGAGAGTTAAGTGATCAAATTCTTCCAGTAATAGAAGAGAAGTATTTACTAGATAAAAAAACTGGTTTAAATGAACATAAATTAAACAAAGATGAGTCTGTCGAATATATACAATTGATACATGTCGAGTTTCGTTTTGCAATTGAACATTTGGCTTCTAAAAAAATAAAACCGGATTACACTGCAATTTTTGATTTGTATTACAATCATGGCATTTTTCAATTAAAAAAAGAATTGTATCGAATAAAGCCCGAAAATCGTTGGCAAATACAATCTCAACTTGGGTTAAAAAAAGTATTTTGGTCGGGTTTAGTCAATTGTAACCCGAAATTACTTAGAGAATTGATCGATAAAATAAATTTAAACGCTGAAATAAATAAATTAAAAAGTGAAAATAATATCAATTTATCAACTTTAAGCGGTATAGTTGATTATTTATTTACATAGCGTTTTAAATTTACCGCACTAAAGATTGAGCCAAATTTCTACATATTTAAAAATAAACTGTTTTTAATACTTTAAAAATTATTGTAAATTAATTGTCTTTACATTTAATCAGCGCCAATGATGGGCTTTTTATAAGAATATAAATTATGTACACCGCCCTGTACCTGTGCCGCAAGAGACCTTTTTTCAAATCTCAATTTTTCGCTATAAAGTTCATTATGCAGGTCTTTAATATTTTTAATACCCATATCCTGAAAGGAATGTCGTACTCCTTGAATAAGGTAGGGAACAAAATCAAAAATTGTACCTTTATCCATAACAGTACCGCTTACGCCCTGAGCTACGCGTATTTTTTGATCGTCGGCAAAATATCGTTTTCCGCCGCCGGCATCCATGGCTTCAAGGGAGGCCATACCACGGTATCTTTTTAAACGAACACCATTGTCATAAAAATACTCTCCTGGGGCCTCTTGAGTGCCAGCCAGGAGACTTCCGACCATAACGGAGCTGGCTCCAATGGATAACGCTTTTGTAATATCGCCAATGTTGGTGATACCGCCATCGGCAATTACAGGTACATTATGCTTTTTAGCCAAAAGCGCTGTGTGGTACACTGCGCTTGCCTGAGCGCGGCCGCAGGCCATTGTGTCCTGCGTAATGCAGATGGAACCAGGTCCCATTCCAATACGCAATGAATCAGCGCCGGCATCAATTAAGGCCTGTGCCTGTGCGCTCGTAACGACATTTCCGGCCATGATATCGGTTTGGGGATATTTTTTTTTAATTTCTTTTATAAAAGCAATTTGATAAGACGAATATCCCTGAGCTGAGTCAATTACAAGGATATCGACTCCTTTCTCAACAAGAGCATCTACGCGATCTCTGTCGCCAGGATGGGTAGACACAGCGGCGCCAACAACAAGACGTTTGGTTTTGTCTTTACTGGAAAGTGGATATTCTTTGTTTTTAATCAGGTCGCTTCGGCACATTAAAGAAACCAGCAATCCGTCTCGATTTACAATCGGCAGCTTGCCTTTTTTGGAATCTTTTAAAATTTCATTGGCTCGTATCAGCGATACACCTTGTTCGCCGATGATTAAATTTGTGGTCATAACATCTTTAATTTTTCTGTTTCTATCTTTTTCAAAGTCAATATCGCGGTTTGTAACGATACCGACCAATTTGGTTTTCATAGTTCCGTCAACGGTGATGGGGATTCCAGAAAACCCATATCTTTCTTTAATACGAATTACGTCAGCAATTGTATTTTCAGGAGAAAGTAAAATTGGATCGTTGATAAAACCGTTTTCATAACGTTTTACCCGTTCAACTTCGCGTAATTGATCTTCAATGCTGTTATTACTGTGGATGATTCCTAAACCGCCGATTAAGGCAAGCCCGATGGCCATTTTATGTTCTGTAACCGTATCCATTGGACTTGAGATGATCGGAATTTTTATAGAAATATTACGGGAAATGTTTGATTCAAGATTTACATCATCTGGTATAAAGTCAATGTATCCAGGTAAAATTAGAAAATCTTTATAAGTCAATCCATCTTTGGATTGAAATAATTCAGTTCCAGATAGACCGTCTATTGATGTTATGTGTCCCATGTGATATGTCAAAAAGCAAAATCGGGGCGTCAAGCACTATGGCTTTATATTTTACGTATAAAATTCTACCCCTGATTGCTGGATTATTTTTTATTTTCTAAAATTGTCTTTATGTTTCCCATGCTGTCTTCAAAAGCTTTTTTAAGCATACTCTTCATCAATAATCCTGTCCATCTTTCGACAGGATACTTGTTTTCGCATAAAAAAACCCAGTTAAATTCGGTGCCATCGTTAACCTTTTTGAATGTCATTTGGTTTATCGCGCTTCCCTCGCGAGGTGATTTGGTAATCATGACAAGAGTCAATGATTTTCCTTCCTGGGTTGCGGTAATGATTAATTTACCATCGCCGGTTTTTTTCCCTTCCCATGACATTTCTGATCCGACTTTCATATCGGGACCTGTTATTTTTATTTTTTGATCTGGATCTATTTTAGACCAATGACTCCAGGAATTCCATTTATGAAAATCGGCCGTTAATTTATATACCGATTCAGGGCTTGAAGCAATAAAAATTGTTTTTGAGATAGTTGTTGAAACAGGGAGAAATGCAGCTCCTATGAGAAAAATTGCAACGACAGCTACAACGCCGATAAAAAGAATTTTTAAAGATTTCATTTATATTCCTTATAATTAAATTTTATATCAATATAACTATATTTTTAAAAAATTACTAAAAATCCTGGCTTATATATGAAAATTTATTATTTAAAAATTATATTTTGCTGCGTGTGCCGATAATTTCGCCAACATAAAACCATCCATGTTTATAAAAAAATATCAGTGTATTGACAATGCGCAGATTAAAAAATGGGAAAATACATACTTTTTAAAATAAATTCTCTTGTTTTACAATACTTAAATTTTAAAGACAAAACAGATTAGTACAATGTCAATGAATTTTCAAGACTGTTATCTCGCAATTATTAAACCGTCAGGCCACATTCGCTGGAAAATTTTTTATCTTCTATAACGATATGATCAATAAGCCAGATTTTTATATAATCAATAATATATGCAAGAGAGGGTAAATCTCCGTTTATATAATCAAGCTTGGCAATTTCCAGGTTGTTGCAAAACATATCATTTTCATACCGACGTCTTTCTAAATCAGAGTAGCCGTATTCACTCATGAGAATTTCTTCGCGCTCAAAATGATAAATAAAGTAATTGATCAGCCCGATAAAAACTGTCATTACAGCATTTTTATCCTTGGCCGCTTCATGAAGTATTATGAGCTGATTTATAGTACTTATAATCTCCTCATGCTGTCGGTCGATTTTATCAACTCCAATTTTATAATGGTCAATCCAGTCTATCATCATGTTATTTCCTTTTAGCTTTAAGCTGTTACATCATTCGCCAGGACGCTGGAAAATGCCCTGCCGTTATATGGAATTTTTAACATATTTTTAAGAGTTTGTCTTCCCAAGAAATTACCTGGGAAACATTTTTGCAAGAAAATATGAAAAGTTTAAATAAACACCTGCATTTATTGATGAGCAGGCATTACAAATTTAAATTACTGCGGTACAAGTCAGGGCTGATACCTATCTTTTTTTTAAATAAACGATAAAACGATGAAACAGAATTAAAGCCAGCCTCATAACCAATGCGGGTTATATTCAGGTTTGGTTGTTGCTGCATCAGTTCAATAGCCTTATTTATACGATAATCTGCCAAAAGGTCGTTAAAACGAATTCCTTTTTCTCTATTTAAATAGTATGAAACAACAGAGGGGTGGTGAAGAACTCTTTCAGAGAAGGTTCGCAAAGTCAGGTTTTCGTCAAGATAAATTTCATCTTGTTCCAGTGCTTTTGAAATCTGGGCTTCGAGATATCCCTTATCTATTCCATTAAGTGGGTTTTTGATCAATGTCTTTAAATATGAATCTGAAATATTTTTGGAACGCGTTGTGTAAGGCAGAAAAAAATGTGCGATTTGTAAAAAAATGGAAACAAGAAATCCCTTTGTTAAATAGCCAAGATTGATTAAATCAAAAATAAATGTGTGATCATGAAAAAATTCATAATAAATGCCAAGGAGAAAAAGAACGAGATCAAACGATCCAACGCTTATCATCATGTATGAAATCTGGCGCACAACCCCGCCTTTTTTAAAATCAATTCTGATTTGCCTCCAGTTTAGTCCCTGATACACATGATAAATAAAATAGCCAAGTATAAGCAGCATATAGCAATAAATCAGGGCGTTGAGAAGTTTGTCGCTGGTTTGCAGTATAGAAGTTTTTTTATAGTAACTGTGCAGAAATCCTTGCATAAAAACCGGATCATTTCTTAAAAAAAACAAACGGATTTCACCAAGAATAGCCGGCGTATAAAGCGCCAACCAGACACGGTTTGGTCTGAAATCATTGTGCAGCAGTGAAAGTATCATAAATGCCATGGCCGGCCAGCATAATGAATTTACGTCAAAAAATACCATGGCCAGTGAAGCATGCAGAATGAGTTGATGACTGTAAAACAAATAGTAATGAAAGGCATTATAACAATTTTCAATTAAGAAAATTAAAGCCCAAAAATGAAAGGCCTTCTTTTTATAGGTAAATAATACGGCTTGAACCACCGCATTGATAAAAAACAAAACTGCATAAAATCCGTAAATTGACGATAAATCCATTTTAAATAACCAGTTTTCAAATTACGTGGCTTGCTGTATTCGTGTTTTAAACCAACTATGAAATGTAAATTACATTTTAGTCGAATATTTAAAGCGGATTAAATATTTGAAATAAAAGTAAATCAACTTAGAGAGCGTCCCAAAACCAATCTTTGGATTTTGAAACGCACGCTTTTTGCGATGAAAGTCCGCAAAAAGCTACATTTTTGTGCGCTCAGCTCACAAAAATGCGGGTACATCCCTGTACCGCAAGAGCGCGCCCGAGTTTTGGGACGCGCTCTTACTCATTTTTTGCTTGAATATTTATTTTGATGAGAAGTAATAAAAAATAGAAGAATATCATTTTAATCGTTGCAGGGCGAAAAGATTTTAGATTTAAGGTATATAATGAACATCGACGTATATAAAAAAAAACGTGAAGATTTACTTCAACAAATTTCAACATATAAAACGCATTTATCAATATTGGATCAGGTTCAGGAAACCCATTATATTGTACCAGCCGATAACCAGCCGTTGATTGAGAAAGCGTTAAATCGCGGCTGTTCACAGTCTCTTGAATTGCTGGCACGATATGATATTTCCCTGGGAGAATTGGCCGACACTTTGGAATGCGACGATGGAGTCATTACTTCAATTGTTGAATCAAATTATCACGCAGATTTAATATTAATCGACGGCGAGGACGCAACATCTCTTGATGAAGAAAGTATTTTAACCGCCAGAAAAAATATTATTTTTAATTTCAATGAAAGAAAAAATTTTACATCCAGAGTTTATTTTCGTCCGAGCGGTTTAGAATTAAAATACTGTATTGACGACATTGTTTCTGCATTTTCAGGTGTTTTATTTGAAAAAGGTAAAAGATATCCGATTGATGGAATGGTGTACCCTAAAGTTGAAAATTCAAATGAAATTAATTTTATTTGTCAAATATTAGATGACGCTGAAATAAAAATTGGATTACCTGTAAACAGCATCAAGATTCAATTTCTCGTTGAAAGTGCACTGGCTGTTGAGTCGTTGTATGAGATTGCCCATTCATGTAAACATCGTCTTGGCGGAATTATTTTTGGCATGGCTGATTATGCCGCAGAAACTGGAATTTCTATACTTGATGAAAATCATCCTTTATTTCAATATGCGCGAATGAGAATTATAAATGTCAGTTCGGCTCTTGGGGTACCGTCTATTGATTGTATGAGTTTTAAATATCCTGTAGCAGATAAAAACCTTGGTAAAATAGACAATAAAAAGTTAATTTTAAGAAAAATGCGCGATGTACTTGATATTACCTTGAATTCTGTTCAACTGGGTATGAAAGGAAAGTGGGTTGGTCATCCGTTACAATTGTTAGCGGCAAAAATTGCATATGAAAAGCATTATTCTCAACAACGTCTTGATCAATATATTGAAAAACTAAAAATATATGCTGATTCAAACTCTGGCGCAAATATCATTCATAACGATATGGCGGATCGTGCGACAGATCGTAACGTACGTTCATTTTTAAGAAGGGCTGTTTTGAAAAAAAAGATCGATATCATTTTAGCCCTTAATTTAAATCTTATAGATGAAAATGAATATAAATTATTAAAAGATTTAAGCTAATGTATTTTCTCGTTTTAAGATATGATATAGATATTCGGGGCAGACGGGACATGCTCACAAAGCTTCGCGGTCCCGTATTCTAAATACTACTATTCTGTAAATGGATGATCGATATAGATTTTCGGGGCAGACGGGACTCGAACCCGCGACTTCCTGCGTGACAGGCAGGTGCTCTAACCAACTGAACTACTACCCCAATTGTTACAGTGGAGATAAAATAAATTTTATACAGTCGGTCAACAACAATTAATCATTTTTTATTACATCCCCTCCGGGCGTGAGTGAATTATATAGGGCATCATGCAGCTTTCCACATGGTATCCCATTGTCCCGACAGATAGGTTGTTCTAAGTTTTGCAATAGCATTCGCGCCCTCGGTAGTCCATTTCATTCCTGCTTTTTTT
>JAOUFY010000104.1 GCA_029857955.1 Spirochaetia bacterium | reverse complement strand
AAGCAGAAAAGGTTTTAATTTAATCATTACTTATCCTGAATCCTTGAATGTGGAAAATAATGAAGTTCAAGGCTTTATCCAAAGCACAATTACAAAAATAGCCCGCAGCGAGGCGGTTAAATATTTACCTGAAAGGGTTTTTAATCTTGCAAAAACTCATCAATTTAGTTATAAAAAAGTTTTTATTAAAAATACAAAAAGCAGATGGGGCAGTTGTTCGTCAGAAAATAATATCAATTTAAATTTACACCTCGTACTTCTTCCGCAGCATCTTTCAGATTATGTTATTTTGCATGAGCTTGTACACACTGTTGAAAAAAATCATGGAAAACAATTCTGGAAAAAACTTGGCCTTATAACAGGAGATGCAAAAAAACTGCGTAAAGAATTAAACAACTACAACCATTACTTATATGGTATTTATCCAAATTAAAAAGGCGTTTATTTTTTTTTCTTTACTTTGTTAACACGTTTTTCATTTTCCATTTTACTTAAAATTGATTTATTTCTACCTGTTCTTTTGGCCTGATACATGGCCTCGTCGGTTCTTTTAAGCAAATCTTCTGGTCCTTTATTGATGTCTGGAAAAACGGCAATACCAATACTTACGGTAATTGAACCATTTGGTTGCGCACCCTCGTTGTTAAATTTAAATTTTTCAATTTTTTCACGCAATCTTTCTGCAAATGCCAATGCCTGTTCTTCATCTAGCTCAGGAGATATAATTACGAATTCTTCGCCGCCATATCGGGCGACAATATCGCTCTTGCGCGATTCTTTTACCAATATTTTTGCAACACGGTTGATTACTTTGTCGCCGGCCATGTGTCCATTTGTATCATTATAGTGTTTGAAATGGTCAATGTCAATCATAAACAGGGACATATGCCGGTTGTAGCGTAATGCACGGTTATATTCTTGATGATATCGCTCGTAAAAATAGCGGTGATTGTAAACTCCGGTAAGACCATCGGTAATGGCTAACGCTTCAAGACGTTTGTTTAACTCCGTAAGCTCAGCAGTTCTTGTTCGCACTTCGTTTTCGAGTCCCTCATAAGATGAACTCATTCGTTCAACCATGGTATTAAATTCTTTTGCCAGATCTGAAAGTTCATCATTTTGATTCAGGGATACATGATTCCAGCGTCCATGAGAAACACCTTGAAAACCTCTGTTTAATTTTTCAATGGGTTTTCTAAGATTTTCATTAAAATAATAAATCATGATAAAACCTAAAATTATCAAGAAGATCATGCTAATGATTGTTGCAATGTTTACAATCACTACATTATGTCTGGAAGTTTCATAGAGAACATTTAATTGTTCGTGCTGTTTTTTATTGTATTCGCGAATTAATGTAACTGTCTTATTTCCAATAGAATCCATTTCATACATCAGTCTGGCGCCTTTTGGAGATCCCGTTTGTTCAATATTAAATATTTCATTTGATAAATTATCAATTTTTTGAATATTTTCATTAAGAGTTTTATAAATTTCCTGGTTCTGGGTAATTACTTGATCTGGAATATCAAGAATTTCCATGGTGTTATTTTTAAGTTTTATAAATTTTTCTTTTTCTGAGATGTTTCCTGTGCTCAGAAAATCGTTGGCAGGCATCAATAGTTGAAGAACTGACATTGCAATGGAATTGATATGCTCAATTTCATGGGCCATTTGCCGTGTTTCAATGGAATCTTTTAGAAACATGTGGCGAGTGTATGTGTTTATACTTACGTTAATTAATATAATAGAAAAAACAATTATATAACCGATATAAATTTTGGTACGAATTCGCATATTTTTAAGCCGATTTAAGAATGAAAGACTCAATAAAAAAGTACATATACCCTGCAAACCTCAAATTTTATCAGACAACGGCCCCAAAAAACTGTAAAATTCTTGTTTTATTTCAAAAGATTATAAAATCGATTTTAAAAAAGAATCCCATAAAGTCATTCCTTCTGTTATAGTGTTTTTATTAAATCCGCTGAGAGAATATCGAAAAGCGGTAAATTGAATAATTGATAAAAAGAGTCTTGCCACTGCACCGGAGTCTAATCCTTTTTTAAATACGCCGGAAGCAATTCCTTCATTTAATATTTCGGTGATGATTTGAATATAAAGTTCAGTGATGGAAAAAAGCTTAAATCTCATATTTTCATCAAGATGAACTTCTGATGTATACACTATACGAGGTACTCCCTGGTTTTTTTGAATGTGATCGAGATGTGTCATTAGAATTTTTAATAATTTTGCGGTTGCATCGATGGCTTCACTTTTAATAGATACTAATGTAGATGTAAGTCTTTTGCCAATCGTGGCGATAACCTGTAATATGATATCTTCTTTATTAATAAAATGTCTGTAAATAGCTGCTTCTGTGATTTGAGAGCGTGAAGCAATTTTAGATGTTGTTAGTCCCTGTAGACCGGACTCGCCGATGATTGACAACGCGACGTTGATGATTTGTATTTTTCTGTCTTGAGATTTCACTACGCCATAATTTCGCTTTAAACCATAACGTAAATATTAAAACTTAAACTTGAATATTTATTTACTCGACATGATTTTTTTAATTTTTTCAGGAATGTCATTGTAATTTTTATAATTTTTTTTGCTTCCATCTGGAAAAACAATGTAATATGTTCCATTTTTATTTTCCATATAATAGCTGTCTTTTCTGCCATCAAATTTTTGTGTTTGCATTTCAAGAACCATTTTTTGATATCGCGAAGGTAGTTCATTTATTGAATTGAAATTTCTATAAACATCATCTTCTACAACTGTGTATTTGCCATCATTATTGTAAATTTTTGTTCCAAGGTAGTCGAATTTTTCAAAAACTGAAATTGCCGGTTCTTTTTTAAAATTAATTATTTTTTCTTTTTTGGTTGATGTTGTTTTTGAAGAAATGTTTTTTAACTTTGCTCTTGTTTTAATGATTAACCAAGACAGAAATACTATGAAAAAAAGAGTGGCGATTAATATTAATAAAAATTCAAAATCATCAATTTGCATGCTTGCTCTCTACGAGAAGATAGTTTGCAAGAAAATCACCCATCATCGAATACGGTAATATTATTTTACCTGCTCCGGCTGCTTTTAATTTTATTGAATGTTTACTGGACTCTGCTGTTGCAATGATTTGAGCCTTGGGAGCCAAATCTTTGCACATTTTGATAATTTTTTCATTGTCGGTATTTTTCAATAACATATCCGGTATCGTAGAAAGTATAAACTCGGCATTTTCAATATGAGCATGTTTCAATGTGTCGAGACTTGAGATGTCTCCAAATAACGTACCTACATTCATCACCTGAAGTTCTCTCAGCGATTCCATATTGTAATCAATTACCAGAATTTTTTTTAGAAATGCTGGATTTAAAAATGAAATGATATCCAGCATTTCACGCGCTCCCCTGTGGCAGCCAAGTATAATGATAGAGTATGCAGGATAATCTTTTCCATTTTGTTCTTCTTTTTCTTTTGGGATTTTTATGCATGGTATCGATTCTATAAAGCGGTAAATGTAAGTGTTGTATTTAATAACATATGATGATAAAATTGCTGAAAATGACATGGCAAATAATACAGATGCAAAAATATTTTTTTCAATGTGTGAGTATGATAATCCAATTGTACCTATAACCAGTGAGAATTCGCTGATTTGCATAAGAGTTAGGCTTGATAAAAAAGAAGTACGAAACGAACTGCCGGAAAAAAGCATTAACGGAAGGACCGAAATAAATCTGGACGTAAAAAGAAATCCCAGTAACCAGAGGGCATCCACAAGATAAGTTGCTTCCGGTATTGGAATTTTTAAACCAAGCGATACAAAAAATAACGACATAAAAAAGTCTCGAAGTATATTTACACGCGCAGTTACATGAATGCTGTATGGAAATGTTGAAATAGAAATACCGGCAATTAGGGCTCCCATTTCCATTGATAATCCGATGATGTGTCCGGTGGCGGCAAGCAGTCCGCACCAGCCAATTGAAACAGCAACCACCATCTCAGGATTTTTATGTATCCAGAAGAAAATATTTTGCAATATGTAACGAGAGAATAAAAATCCAGATACAAGTAATGATATACTTTTTATAATGGCAATCAATGCCGAAGAGAAATGCAGATTTTGGAAATCGGGCTGCAGGGCTAAAACAAGAATTGCCCAGATATCTTGAAAAATTAAGATCCCAACGGAAATTTTTCCGTATCGGGTGTCCATATCAAGTTTATCATATAATAATTTTACTACAATGGCAGTACTGCTGAGAGAGCAAAATATCGCCATATATATCGCCGTAATTTCATTTGTCGATTCCCTTAAAAAATAAAAAAAAGTATATCCAATGAGGGCTGAAACAGGAAACTGTAAAAGTCCCGGGATGATGATTTTTTTACCCGCTGAAATTAACTGCTGGGGATTCATTTCAAGTCCGATGATAAACAAAAGCAGTACCAGACCTATTTCAGAAATAACTTCTATATTATGCGGATCTGAAATTAATGCCGGTCCGATTTGCGGGCCAATGATTACGCCTGTAATCAAATAACCCAGAATAATGGGTTGTTTAAGTCGAGTGGTGATGATTCCAATTATAGCACTGATAATGACAGTAATTCCAATGTCAGATAAAAGACCTTGCATAATGATTGTTTATTTTAAATTATCTTCACAGGGCGAATAGTTTTTTTTGATCATAAATATAATGCCGTGAACGGGAGCGGCTACTTTTTAGTAAGAAAATAGTGCGTTATATACAGTCGAAGAATTTGATATTGGTCGCATGAAACCCTTAAAAGAAGAATCAAAACTTCCCAAAGACATAA
>JAOUFY010000103.1 GCA_029857955.1 Spirochaetia bacterium | reverse complement strand
TTGCGTTTATGTCATGGTGCAGCATCTAACAGAGGGCAAAAGCTGCGCCGCCGTTCGGCGGCTCGGGTCAAGCGCCATTGCGCTTGACCAAATTTTTCAAGTCTCAGCCTTTTCCGTTTTGACTCGCACGAAACTGGAGTTTGGTTTGTGCTCGCAAAACGGGGCTTCGACTTGAAAAACTTCATTCTGCCCTCAAACGTTAGATGCAACACAATTTGGCCATGCGATAAAAGAAATAGTTTGTTTTTCTATTTTGTGGGCAAAATCCATGTTCTGTAATATTTGCTAATGTTGGGATTTTTTGCAATGCCCGCAAAATTATTTAGAAAGAGAGAAACTCCTTCATTTTTATTAGCCTTCATTTTTTATGTGTTCCGAAAGTGACATGGCTCTCGTTCATCTTTTGCGTTTATGTCATGGTGCAGCATCTAACAGAGGGCAAAAGCTGCGCCGCCGTTCGGCGGCTCGGGTCAAGCGCCATTGCGCTTGACCAAATTTTTCAAGTCTCAGCCTTTTCCGTTTTGACTCGCGCCAAACTGGAGTTTGGTTTGCGCTCGCCAGTCGGGCTCAGGCTTTTGAAAACGTCAAGTGTACCCTCAAACGTTAGTTGAAATGACATTGTTTACTACTTCTTACTTGGGCATCCTTGCCCAAGTTAATTTTAGTAACTATTGATATTCAAATCTAAATGTATTTTTGTAATTCATTTTAAAATATTTTTTACGGGAAATAATTGAATTTTAAGAAATATCTTGACAATACCCCCCCCCCTAATTATATATTGCCTAAAAATATAAGGGTTTCACCGCACCCGAAGCGGCTAAAAGCGTAGGAGAGAATATGTCATTCAAGAAATCAGTTTTGCATATTATAGTTTCCATCCTGGTTGTTGGGGGCATCGCAAATTGCAAGAAAAATCAGACAGCATTGCCCTTTGACGCGGCAACCGCATCGACCCAGACCCATCTTGTGGTTCAGATTCATGATGCGCCTTTTATGAAGTCTGGTAAAAATGTTACCGCCCTGAATATCACAGTGAATAAAATCGTTATCATTCGCCATTCCGATGGCGCCCAGATTACCCTTTCTGAGAATCCGCAATCTATGGACATTTTGAGTATCGACGCCAATAACCCGGTTGTACTTTCCGATGTTTCTGTAGCGCCCGGTGTTTACGATCAGCTTCGCCTGATTCTGGCCGACAACAATACGATTACTGTTGACGGTGAAACTTTGCCAATTACGATACCCAGCGGTCAGCAAACCGGCGTAAAATTAAACGGCCCATTTGAGCTTGCTGCCGGAAAGCTTTTCAAGTTTGATCTGGATTTTGACGCGCCAAAATCAGTTTTATATAACAAAGGTCAGGGGTATAAACTCAAACCCGTAATCAAGATTATCAGCACGGGTACGGTAATCGGCAATTTCAGGGGCAATTTGTCCCTTTCATCAATAATTAGTAGTACTGAAACTATTTTTGAGCTAAGAGACGATAACAGCTACCGCATGAAGGTTTCGGATTATCCGGATTATACCATAAATGGCGGCTACTATTATGATTCTGTGGCGCAAACTTTGTATTTCAGTGTCAATGATATTGACGGGCTGCAAGGTCTTGATCCGTTAATCCGCGATTACATCATGTCGCAGGTTCCCGACAGTTTTACTCTTGGCGTGATTCAATGGTCTATAAATGATGTAATTATCGTTGATGTTAACGGCGACACCAATACGCTTAACCGTATCAGCAGTTTTTCTTTTTCGGCCGGATATACATATACAACCGTAAGTATCACGGTAAATCACAACAATCCAGCAATGGATGGCAAGGCCGTTTTGATTCAGCTTCGTCCGAAAATTGGAGGCGGCAGACCAATTAGCGAAACTGGAACGTTACAAAATGGTCTGCTTACGAAGTCCATGCAAGTTCCCGATTCCATTTTACCATCTGGGAATGTTTCATGTGAAATTGTGGCTTATCTTGCGGATACTGTCGCCGACTTTAATCTTAAGCCCATCGTTTACTCCAGTGAATTTGCTTTTGATATGGCTGGCGCTAATATCCTGGAAACTTCGAAAAACCCGTGGCAACCGGCAAGCTCCTCTTTTACCATTATAAAAAGCGGGACCAATAATATAACTCTTGATTTTCCGCGTAAAATAAATGTGCGGTTTGATAACTTTGATTTTACCCACAATCACCCGGTGGTGGCCTGGGATTCTTATCCGAACGCGGCCAAATATTTTGTATTCATTATGGTACGTGATAAAGTCTCTGGTGGCGACGACAACGAGAACGATGACCGCTGGGACATTGCCTTTTCCAAAGTTACGACAAACACCTCAGAAACCGTCTATTCAGGCATCCTGAATTTTGTGCCGGTGTATGCTACTGAAGGTGCCGGCCCATCGGATACATTACAACCGGGCGAGGTTGTACGAATTGAGGTCTATGCCCTGGATGGGTCTGCGACCTTGAACATGGCAAACCGAACAGGTGCGTTCTACATGGATTCAAAGAATTACATTATTCAGTAAGGAATGTAAAATGAAAAATAAAATAATAAATACATTTAAGGGATTTAGACCCGTAAACTCGTTTCGCTTCATAATTCAAAGCTTTCTGATTGTCACATTTTTTTCATGTAGCGGAAGCGGGAATGGGTGTTATTGTGAACCTCCGGTAAGTGAAACAATTACACTTAATCCTGATGAAGTTGGTATACAATTTTCCGAACCTTCGTTTGTAGGCGATTTTTCTTCATTTAAAAGTAACGGCGTTAATGAATTTGTTTTAAATGCACATGAAGCTATTAGTTCTGGTTTTACGGATATCAATTTTATCAGGCCAATTACTTGGCCTGTAGCCGGAGCTATTTTACCGGGCATTAATCCTCCACTTGGTACTTCAGTTTATAAGAGGACATCCCATCAGCCGAATCCGACAACAGATGATCTTCCACTGATTGTGAGGGCTGACTTTAATGATGCAACTACTGTCACCAATTGGCTAACTCTGAATAAAACGACCAATCTGAAACCAGGAAAAATCTCTACAGTTTCCACAACTATTGATGTCACATCTACTCCGGTACTCAATCTGGTAGTAGCCACAGATAATGATTTTGTTGTCAACAATGCATATGTTTATGATGTGAGCTGTCAATTGTTACCTGTCGTAGATGGGGCGGGTTCCGTTCATAATGGCAATTTAAGTTTGCAGACTACAAAAGTTAACATTGCGGTAATGGCTGAGGGCTATGATGGTACGCAAATTACTGATTTCATAGCTTATGCTAATGCAGGTTTTGCAACAACTGCGAGTATTCATTTTGGTATGACCAATGATTTTTTTGATAGATATATACAAGATTTTAATTTTGTCCGTTATGATACGATATCTCTTGAAAGTGGCGTCGATACGGTTTGGCTTGCAGACACTGTAAAATCAATTTTAAATTACAACAATTCAAATCCTAATTCAGGTGAAGCAGATATGAATCGCATTAAGGCTGTTATTGATAAGAGCAATAAATCTGGTAAATGTGGACTAGAATTGAAAAATGTAGATTCAGTAATTGTGTTAGTAAACACAAATGGTAATTCTACTCCGCAGTATTTTGCCCATACTTGGACCTTTGACTGGAATTCAATGGGCAATAAAAATGGGGAGCCTGTTCATTATATTATTGTCAGCGCACCAGTTGGCTCGCCTGGCGTTGCCACCAATGCCATAGCTCACGAATTGGGCCATGCAATGGGTAGTCTGAGTGACGAATATACAACCAGTAATGATCCGGCTTGGACATGTGTTATTCCGATGGATCCTTCTGCTCGAAATATTACGAATTCATTTTTTGGTACACCAATTACATCGGTTGAGAAATGGGATGGAATTAAAGCGGATTATGCAAATGCCCCGAATTATCCGGTAAAATATGAGCCGAATGGAAATTACTGTAATGATGGTGTAAGTTTCTTCAGACCCACAACGAATAGTTCTATGAGATATTGGGAGTCATCTCCTCCAATCCCCGCATTAAATACACCAACAGCCATGTTGCCATCATATGGGGGTATCCAATATGGGCCGGTAAACACCTACTACATGTACGGAACATATTTAAATCGAATTAATCCATCTAACACAACTCGACATAAATGGCAGGATTATTATAATACATTTAAAACGGAATGGCCCATGTCTTATTTCTAATCCAGATATTTAAGAATTTAGGGAGATGTTATGAAAAAAATATATTTATTCAGTGTTTATTTCTTATCTATTTTGACAATAGGTAACTGCATTACTTTCCCAACCTACCAAGCATCATTAATCGAGAGTCACGATATATCTAATTCCGTGGTAAACCCGGTAGGTTTTTCCACGGATGGTACTTTTTTTTACATATTGGATATGGATTTAGGAAATTATGACAGCACTACGGGAATTCAAAGCTATAATTATATTCATTTGAATATATATAATGCCGCAGATTTTTCATTAAGTCAGAATATTGATATAACATTATTATTATATCAACTTACTCAAAACAATGCCATTATAATTTCTGAATATGAAGGGCCATTGGTATATTTTCAAGATAGAATTTTAATGCGCGGGAATAATAATTCTATTTTTTACAATATTGAATATGATTTAAATACAGGTGTATTTCGTTTAATAAGTGATTTACCTTCGGTAAGCGGATATTTTGGATATAATTCAGATGCATCAGTATTATGGTTTTATAATCCAAATAATAATGATTTCAAAGAATATACGTTTAATTCTTTAACGAATTTGTTTACTCTTTCATCATCCTCTAAATTTAATGGTTCTGATACTATT
>JAOUFY010000049.1 GCA_029857955.1 Spirochaetia bacterium | reverse complement strand
GCGACTTTTTAGACAGCCCCATACATCGTGTTATTGAAAAAGTCGATCCACAAGTTTTACAGCGAGGGGATAAATCACAGCCCCGGCCAGGATGGCGGCAAGTATCCATTTTGTCTGGTTAGCAATAGATTTATGGACTTCAGAGAATTGTTTATGGACTTCTAAAAATCCGGAATGCATTTCGACTTTTAATCGCGATTCTGTTTCAAGCAGACGCCGTTCAAATCGTTCTTCAACGATATCAAAAAGATGATTTTTTTGACCTTCCTCATTTTCCTTCAGCAGTTCGATGAGCGAGTCGGTCGCTTCTTCACCGAGTTTATCTCGAAGCGGTTTTGGCACCGATATAATAGCCATAAACTATGCTATATGAAATCACAACGGTGTCAATGAAATTTTAATGATTTTCCTGGCCGGAGGCCAGGCTCGCGCAGAATCAATTTCGAAAATAAAAAATGTATAAATTTGGATTAATATGTTAGGGGGAAAAAATGAAAGAGAAAAATCTGATTTTAAAATATGCAGTCGGTTTAGTACTTATCTTGATTACCTTTTATACTGGTTGTGCGCCTGCCACAACAACGCCGACTACAACGACTACTACGACAACGAGTACACCGGATACTACGGCGCCAACCGCCCCAACCGGCGGATTAACGGCAGTGGCCATCAATACCACGCAAATTGACCTGTCTTGGGGTTTGGGTTCTGACAATGTGACTTCGCAGGCCAACCTGACTTATGAAATATGTAAAACGACCGTCAGCGGCGGGTGTAACAGTTTTGTAGCCACGTACATCGTGCCGTCGGGGACAACATACACCCAAACGTACAGCGCAACGGGTTTAACATCTTTGACAAAATACTACTTTGCCATTCGAACCAAAGATGAGGCGGGTAATGTCAGTATCAGTACAAACCAGGCATTTGCCACTACGTTAAGTACAAATACTGCCCAAACGCCGACATTTTCACCGGTTCAGGGTACATATAACGTCGCTCAGACGGTGGCGATTTCATCAGCGACATTGGGGGCTACCGTTTGTTATACCAGCGATAATACCACGCCTGCGTGTACATTGGGCGGCTGTACTTCCGGTTCGCTGTATTCCTCGCCTGTTTTTTTAGCGGCAAATTCAACGCTTAAAACCGTAGCCTGTGCGCCGGGTTACCTGGCCTCTGCCGTAAATACTGCGAATTACACCATTGATACCACTTCGCCGACAGCGCCGACCGGAGGGTTGACGGCCATCGCAATCAGTACCACGCAAATTTCCCTTTCTTGGGGTTTGGGTTCAGATAACATCACCTCGCAGGCCAACCTTGTCTATGAAATTTGCCGGAGCCTTGTCAGTGGCGGATGCTCCGTGTTTACGCCTGTTTATAATATCAATGCCCAGTCTACGTACACGCAAAATGCCATCATAACCGGGTTAGCCGCAAATACGACGTACTATTTTTCAGTGCGTACCAAAGATACTGCTGGTAATGTCAGCATTGCAACCGCCGAAACTTCTGCGGCAACTCTGGCAAATAACATTGCCGCTACCCCGACATTTTCGCCGGCACAGGGTACTTACGGCGTGGCACAAAATATCGCGATCTCTTCGGCAACGGCTGGCGCGACCATTTGCTATACCAATAACGGACCAACGCCGGTTTGCTCGGCAACGATGGGCGCTTGTACAGCAGGCACGGCCTATGCAACCCCGGTCGTTGTATCTGCCAACGCCGCATTGAAGGCCATTAGCTGCGCAACCGGTTACCTTTCTTCAGCAGTAAACACAGGGGCTTATACAATTGACACCGTAAACCCGGCAGCCCCTGCAGGTTTAACTGCTGTGGCGATTAATTCGGCGCAGATTGACCTTTCCTGGTTGGCCGCAACCGATAATATCACGCCCCAAACCGGTCTCGTTTACGAGATCTGCCAGTCTGCCATAACCGGCGGTTGCACAACCTTTACGCCGGCCTATACCACCATAACCGGTGCCCAAACCTACAGCATAACCGGCTTAAGCGCCTTAACGCCGTATTATTTTGTCATTCGTACGAAAGACAGTGCCGGCAACGCAAGTACGGCAACTACCCAGGTAACGGCAACCACCTGCAATGCGGTAGCCACGCCTACGTTTTCGCCTCCGCAGGGAATGTACAATACCACCCAGTTGGTAAGTATAACGTCGTCTACGCCGGGCGCCAGTATTTGTTACACCAGTAACGGTGCAACGCCTGCCTGCACGGTCGGCGCTTGTACGACAGGAACCCTGTATTCAGCGCCGATATGGGTTTCTGCCGTGACCAAGATAAAAGCCCAGGCATGCGCCACGGGTTTTCTGGCCTCAGTTGTAAATTCGGCGGACTATACCATCGATACAACCCCGCCCACCATACCAGTGATTTTTTCGGTACACCGAAATTTTCCAAATTTAACCAGCGCCAACCTCAGCTGGAACGCTTCGACCGACAACCTTACGGCGTCAGCAAATTTAACCTATCAGATTTGCCAGAGTATGATAAGCGGCAGTTGTGCCGGCACATTTATACCCACTTATATAACGGCAGCCGGTGCAACCACCTTGAGCGTGACGGGCTTAAGCGCCAATGTCAAATATTATTACGTGATGCGCGCAGTTGATGCCTTGGGGAATATCAGCGCGATCAGTAATGAAATGCCACTCGTATTTAGCGACACCGGTTCGATGGCATCGGCAAGGTATTGGCACACCGCCACGCTTTTAGCAAACGGGAAGGTATTGATCACCGGAGGATTGAGTGGTGGCCAGGGGCCAGTTGCCACTGCAGAAATCTATGACCCTGCGCTTGGCACATTTGCCGCCACCGGATCGATGGCATCGGCAAGGTATAACCACACCGCCACGCTTTTAGCCAACGGGAAGGTATTGATCACCGGCGGTCATAATGGCGCAGCGGTAGTGGCAACAGCTGAAATTTATGACCCTGCGCTTGGCACGTTTGCAGCCACCGGATCGATGGCATCGGCAAGGTATTGGCACACCGCCACGCTTTTAGCCAACGGGAATGTATTGATCACCGGAGGGATAAGTGCCGGAGTGCCGGGGATGCCGACCCCAGCAGAAGAAATCTATGATCCTGCGCTTGGCACGTTTGCCGCAACCAGTTCGATGGCATCGGCGAGATCTTATCATACCGCCACGCTTTTAGCCAACGGGAATGTATTGATCACCGGAGGGATAGACACCACCACAGGGTCCCCACAAACCACAGTAGAAATTTTTGACCCTGCGCTTGGCACGTTTGCCGCCACCGGTTTGATGGCATCGGCAAGGTATGGCCATACCGCCACGCTTCTGACCAACGGCAAGGTATTGATCACTGGAGGGGTGGGGGGGGACATCGGAGCAAATGGGTGGGCGGTATTGACCACAGCCGAAATTTTTCAGTAACAGCAGCATATAAAGTGAACAGTCGCGACTGTTCACTTTATATAAATTAGCAAAAAAAATTGACATCCTGAGTTTATTGTCTATACTTTAATCATGGCAACATTAATTCAAAACAAACCCCTGTACGAAGGCCTCCGCGTAACCCGCGAAGAATACCTCGATTTACCCGACGATGGTTTTCAATATGATATGATTGAAGGAGAACTGCATATGAGTCCCAGCTCTTTTTTTAACCACAATCGCGTAATCTCAAATTTTCTAACTACTGTAGAAGTCTATCTTAAAAAAACTAAAGTTGGGGGTTACCTTGCTCCCGAAACTGATGTTTTTCTACCAGACGGCGGCGATGTCTTAAGGCCTGATATTTCCTTCATTCTCGAAAAAAACAAGAGTATCATCATTGGTCATATACATGGAACACCAGATTTGATTTGCGAGGTTTTATCAGATTCCACCCGGGAGCGGGATCTTGGAGTTAAAGCAGGTCGCTACCTTTCTAACGGAGTGAAAGAGTACTGGATATTGAATCCGACCGATAGAAGTATTCAACTTTGGATTAATCGCGGATTAAACTGGGACAAAAAAACCGCGCAGACATTAGCTAGTGAACTTCTGGCCGGCCTGCAAGTTTCGGTGGATG
This sequence comes from Spirochaetia bacterium, assembly GCA_029857955.1. GTDB lineage: Bacteria > Spirochaetota > Leptospiria > Turneriellales > JAOUFE01 > JAOUFE01. The sequence goes on along the minus strand of JAOUFY010000049.1, from coordinate 16,501 downwards.
ATATTTTTAGCGGTATGCCATGATATTTTTTACGTAGAGGCAGGTTTAAACCCGACCATACATCGTGTTATTGAAAAAGTCGATCTACAAGTTTTACGGCGAGGGGATAAATCACAGCCCCGGCTAATATGGCTCCAAGTATCCATTTGGTCTGGTTAGCAATAGCTTTATGAACTTCCGAAAATTGTTTTTGAACTTCCGAAAAATCTTTTTGAATCCCTAAAAATCCGGAATGCATTTCATCCCGGACTCCCTGAATTTCTCTACGAAGGCGGGCTTCCGATTCCAGAAGTCGTCGCTCAAATCGTTCTTCAACGATATCAAAAAGATGATTTTTTTGACCTTCCTCATTTTCCTTCAGCAGTTCGATGAGCGAGTCGGTCGCTTCTTCACCGAGTTTATCTCGAAGCGGTTTTGGCACCGATATAATAGCCATAAACTATGCTATATGAAATCACAACGGTGTCAATATTTATTTTGAGAAATATATCTCCCAATTCAGCAGACGATATTTTTGGATTAATGCTGTAATGTCTTTAGCAATTTTTATTAGCTAGGGATTTAAATCCCTAGCTAATAAAAACGTTATTGATTGATGATGGTTATTGGCAGGGCAAAGGTAGAAGTTGAAACGCCTGTAATGGTAGGATTGTTTACTGTTGGAATATAGCCCATTCTACTTGTTGTACATATCCCTTGTACAGAATAGATTCTAGTTGGCGACGTAGTCACTGCTTTATCTACATAGTAGAGAACTCCCGTTGTATCAAGCCCCACTACCCCGCCCGGCATTATGTCAATATAAAGTGTATTTGGAGGAGCCGGTATCGAACAAAGTGAATCGGTGTAATAACAAGGTATTAGCGATACAGTATAATTTTGAGTATTCGCAGGGCAATTTGCAGAATTATTTCCAGCGGGTACAATCATCGCGCTTCCAGCCGGTCCGCCTCCCCCTTGAGAAGACGCTGCCGCAACGCTGCCATCTGCTATAATTCCAAAGCGATAGCCCATTAAATTTTGCTGCGTGTGCCGGAATCAAAATGCCCACAGGGTTTGAAAAGCCTGCCTTGTTTATAATGAAAAGTTAAAATTCATATTTTTTTCTCCAACATATAGTTTGATTTTCCGAAACTATGGTATGACTGAAGGGTTAGAAACGCGGGGACTAATTCATGCCTGTTTGATCAATCGAAAAGGAGGGGCAAAATTTGTTACGGACAGTTCGTGGCAGAAATGGAAAAAAAAAGACGGTATAGTCTGGCTGCACCTGGATTACACCGTTGATGAGGTTAAAAACTGGCTGATGTATGACAGCGGGGTTGTGCTACCCGTTGCTCATGCCATGATTGAAGCAAGCTCTCGTCCGCGTGTTTCATCTATTGATAATAATTTGCTGTTAATTTTGCGCGGTGTAAATCATAACCCCGGCGCTGAACCGGAAGATATGGTGGCTCTTCGTTTGTGGCTTGAAGAGTCGAGAATCATCACAACCCGAAAAAGAGATTTGCTTTCTGTCAATGATATAATTACAAAGTTAGCGATCGGAAAAGGTCCGGTCAGTACTGCGGATTTTCTGGCGCATTTGTGCGAGCATATGATTTTAAGGATGGGCGATACCATCGACGATACTGAGGAACAAATTGCTATGATTGAATCCCGTTTGCTTCTTGAGAGTGAAAAAGAATTGCGATCTGAAATATCGGAATTGCGGCGACAAATCATTGCTATTCGGCGTTACCTGGCTCCTCAGCGAGAAGCTCTTCATAAATTACCCAATGAAAAATGTTCATGGATCAACGATTCCATCAGGCTGCGCCTTAGAGAAGCCACCGATCGTTTGATTCATCATATTGAAGATCTTGATGCTGTTCGTGAAAGAGCCGCCATTGTTCAGGAAGAAATCAACAGTAGAACTACTGAGCAGGTTAACCAGCGTATGTACATGCTGTCTCTTTTTACGGTTATTTTCCTGCCTCTTACTTTTATGACAGGTCTTTTCGGCGTAAATCTGGGCGGTATCCCCGGCGGAAATCACTCGATGGGTTTTACGACATTTTGCATAATTTTATGCGGCCTTGGAATATTTGAATTGGCCGTTTTACGTCAAAAAAAATGGTTTTAATACGTAGATAATAAATTGGAAACAGATTCGGTGACAACCGGTTTTTCTCCTGAAAAAGTTTTTAAAACGCAGTCTATATAATCAGATCGACCGTTTTTGTCATTGTCGACATAGTTTTTTGATTCCTGAAAGCTGCATGGAACAACCATTACTTTCCATTCCCAGTCAGTTTGTTCTTTAAGGCCTGCGGGGTCTACTTTTTCTTCATTATATCCGCATATGGAGTTTTTTGGATCGGCATTTTTATTTTCCAGTGTGCATAAATAAAGCGGTGTTAAATTGTAATACGAACTGTTATTTAAGTGAGTAAAGTTGATGCGGTTATTTTCCAGACCAATCAGCCGGGGAGTTCCGTGAGAATTGTATGGAGTGATCCATAAAATATAGCTCCATTGATTTGGCAGATGTTGCAAGTAGTCTTCCCATTCGAAAACAGGGTATTCGCCCATTCCGCGTTCGTTAGCTGTCGGTTCCAGCAGAAGTAAAGGTTTGTTCCATGTTAAATCTAGCAGGAAATGACTATTAAAAAACATGGATTGGTTCCATTTTACATAAACTCGATTTACGTTTGATAATAAATAACCGCTTTCGTCTACGTTGATACCTGAAATCATCGCTCCGAATTTTCCTGAATTTTTAAAAATTGAAAGTGAATAGGCATCGCTTTCCGGCGCGAGAAAAACACTGGATTCCCAGCTTCCAGTTTCAACATTGCTGTCGCCGTAAATTAAATAAGAACCTTTAGCGCCAGACAAGTTTTTTAGTTTTCCGGTAACATTGACGCTGTTACTTCCTGTAAAATCTGTGATAAAGTATTGATCAGGACTTTGCGAAACTAAATCAAAATCATGGTTGGCATTTTCAGAACTGTCTATAATGTCGGCGTCAAATGCCTGGATATTGACTTTATATGCTTTTTGATCCAGGAGTGAAAAGGGGGCGATATAAGAGTTGGTTTTTACAAATCGGCGCGGGTCAAAATAATTATTTATCGTATGATCGGTGCTTTCCAGCAAAATTTCATAGCTTGCGGCACCGGTTATTACATTCCATTGAAAAACCGGATCAGGAATTTTTACGGCTGCCGCTCCGGTTGGATTTAAAAGATAAATAAACGAAGATAGCGGGGTGATGTTTAAAATAGAATCTTCTACAATATGTATTTTATCTGTCACATAGTTTGCATAATAAAAAGTATATATACCTCGCTGGATTCCATCAGATTGATCTATTCCTGCCGAAACCTGACCGTCGCCGCTTTGCCTGTCGTAACTTGACGCATTGTTGTTAAAAGAATCACCGCATCCGCCATCGTCAAAAAGTTCTACTGTTTTATTGTCGGGCGTTAAAACATAAACGGACGATATATGATTTTTATTTCCTTTAAAATTAATACTTTCCAGCTTTAAGTAAGTTCCTCCGCATTTACCGCCGCGAGGTTGATACCATTGCGATGTATTGATGATAAAGGCGTTGAAGTTTTGAAATCCGCTGTCTTGAAATGTGTCTTCCATGGGAATGCTCAATGTGCTTTGTGAGTCATTAATTACTAATAAACGCGATTGAAAGTCAACACCAATACCTGGCTTGTTATCATCATCCATATCGATAAAAGATCTGACAAACCATGTACCTTTTGGTATAGAAAAATTAAAATCCTTATTACCAGAGTAAACTTCTGTTTTTGTAAAAACTGGATATACAATTTGCTGGCGATCAAGGTAAAACCAGAAATGAATGTATTTGCCTTTGCCAATAAGAGATTTATCTTTGTTTGTAACGGCGGCAGATACGGCAAGATTTTTTAAATCATTGCAGATGATTTGTACGTTTGAAACGTTATGATTAATTTTTATGCCGTGCCCGTTTAAAATATAACATTGTTGCCCAAAGGGTTGAGTCAGTATTTTAAGAGTATAGTTTGCGCCAGCGGGAATAAATCCGGGAAATTCAAATGCATAGTCATTTCGATTTATTTCCAAAAGGTCTCCATTTGAATTTTCCACCGTCAATCCTGATTTTTGTCCGGTGATGAAACCCGATAGCATGAAAACATGGGAAGAGCAGGTGATTTCAATATTGTTAATTGCCCTGTCTATGGTACCTCGGGGATGGTTTATGGAGCACAATTGGTGCGGGTTTTCAGGATGCTCGATCACTTTTATTTCATAGGGCGTGTTTTCCGCAAGTGTCTGGTTAAATTCAAAGATGCCGTTTTTTGAAATTGTTACGGGAGGAAAATGATTGATTTGCAGTTTTACGCGGTTTTCTCCAAGGCCTCTTACGATTCCGCTGACAGGAAAATAATTTACCTGAGAGCAATTCAAGACCCATCGAACATTGTTATTTATACTGTTTTCCAATACTTCTGGTAAAATGGAGCATGCTTTTCCATATGGTTGATTGATGATTTCCGGCATTCCCGAAATTTCGGCAGGAAAACTTGTACCGGCTAAAAACAGGCTTCCGTCAGAATTGACATCGATCAATTGCCCTCCGCTGGAAATAGTAATTTTTTCAGAAATTGATAATCCCGAAACATCTAAGTTTTGAACAAATTTATTTTCAGGGTTTTTTAATGGAGCCGTTGTATCTTTACACGAAATAAAAGTAAAAACAAGTGTAACGGTTAAAAAATATTTTATGAAAGATTTCATTTTCTATTTATTTTTTTTGGATACCTTGTCGGGGTTACTTAACATTATTAAATTCTTACTGTCCATTCGCCATCTCCATTGAACATATTCTTCCAAAGTCGCAAAATGATATCCTTTAATTTTTAATGTTTGTATGATTTCCGGGAGAATTTTTACGGTGGTTAAATGAGTATCATGAAACAAAATGACCATGCCTTTACCATTTGAACGATTAATTAAACGATTGTAGATTTCAAGCATTTTTCTTTTAAATTCCTTTTCGTCAACATCGATGTGTTTTCCCTTTTCATACCATTCGCCCTTTACCCAGTTTTTTGAGTCATTTGAATTGAAATGTCTTGACCACATCATCACCAGACCGCGCGATTTTATGGCGTTAGCAACTTTAATTTTAACTTCCGGCGGCGTTTCTGACATCCATGGCTGGCCAAATGGCGTTCGAATTAACGTCATCTGGGGAGCTTTTAGACCTAGAGCATCTTTTAACAATTGCTGGTTTTCATCCAATTGTTTTTCAATATTCACAGAACTTAAGTTCGACAAGTTATAATGATTTTTTGTATGATTGCCCAGTACGTTGCCTTCAGCAATCATTCTTTCCAGAGTTTCTTGATATTTTATAAATGAATTCCTGTTGGTTTTTGATTTTGGCTGCCAGTTGGCGCAAATAAAGAATGTAGCTTTTATGTTGTTTTCATGTAATGTATCTAGAATTTCATCTGTCCAGTCAGACGGTCCATCGTCAAAAGTTAAATAAACGGTTTGGTTGGGAAGAGCATCATCTGCGTAAAATCCAAGCGGGTATTCATTTTTATTGTGAGTTTCTACTGATATAGCGTTTGTAATGATTCCAAGAAAACTTAAAAGAAGCAAACCCTGTTTCCATTTAATTCGTGTGTTCAATATTTATCTCCCTTTTGGGACATTTTTAATATTTGATAAAGGTTGTAAAACAATGCAATTTAATCAGGTATTAAAAAATTTTTCGTTTGGTTTAATTACAAGCTGCTTGCTTAAAACATTTTCATTATTTAATGCAAAGACGTTTAATTTTATTTCAGCAACTCTCGTTCTGACTTGATTGACATTTTTTTGTAATGAAACTCGAATTTGAGTTTTTTCTCCGTTGTTCATGGTGTCTGCATAACGGGCTAAAATCTCCGAACAAATTAAAATATCTTCAGGAGTTATATTGTGTTTAAAAGGTTTATCGCATATGTTTAAAAAATCGTTAATGGCGCTGATTTGATCATTTGCGTTGTTATGAGTTTTCACTTGCCAGATATTTATCAGCTCCTGATTCGTATCTTTATTGTTTTCATTTCGTATAAATTCAAGTAATCCGGTTGGGCCAGGAAAATCTTCGTCCGGTTCAAATACAATATGTTCTACCGCATAATGAGAAAGAAGTTTGTTTTCTCCTTCGTTTCTACCCATGATGAGTTTTAAACCTGTTCGAATTTTTACCTGCCGTCCTGTTCCCAAAATCATCATGGTATTCAGGGTTAAGGGTTGTGATTGATCTGACGTTAATAAAGACTTTCTGTCTTTAAGATAGTCCTTAAAGCGAACGGCATAGGTTTCATCTGTCAACAAACAACAACCTCCGGCAGGTGAAGATACGTTTTGCAAATTATAATGTTTTGCCAGTTTAAATTGATGTTTACGCGAACGTCCTTGAATTTGACCAAGTTTATTACGATCAACCCAGCCTAGCCGTTCGGGTTCGGTTATTTTATGAAGTTGACCTGAAAGAGGTCTAAGTAAAAATCCTTTTAACCCGGATTTTTCTTCGATAAGTTTAGAAGTATCGCTTCGTTGCGACATTGGCCGTTGCCCTAAAACTTCCCCTGTTGCAATGAAGTCAAAACCATTTTTTTCCATAAGTTCGCGTGTTTTTTGCAGCATGTGAATTCGGCAGTCGATACAGGGATTTACATTTTTTCCCCAGCCATAAACAGGATTTGTAATGATTGATAAATAGTCTTTACTGATGTCGATAACTTCAAGATCAATTCCAAGTTCTTCGGTAACTTTAAATACATCTGGTTTTGTATCGTCAAATCGACCGGCTTTTTTTTGATGTGAGTTTAAACAAAATCCGGTGCTTACGTAAACTCCGGTAACTTCTATTCCCTGTTCCTGCAGCATTTTTACGGCAATTGTAGAGTCAAGACCGCCGCTTGTCAGCACATATGCTTTTTTGGGTTTTATCGGTGCTTCACTCATGGGAATATGGAAAATAATTGAGACACATCGACAACTTCATTATAAACAGGATTGTTCTATTACCCCAAAAAGCGGCAGTTACTTATTGTTGTGAACAATAAGGATAAAATCTTAATTATTTTTTATCAATTGATCGTACGTTGCCTTTTGCGCTTTGCATAATGCAATCATTTGCTCATAATAATGCGCAGGTAAGCCAAACAGACATTGCGCAAGGTTTTTTATTTTATGCTCAGTATTTTAGATCAGGAAATACTGAATCTTTTTTAGAATATGTTCGTGTTCGAATAACTCGAGGACTCTCCCATATGGTGTTTTCACCGATAGTGTCGCTTTCATCATAGTCAGGCTCAAAATAAGGGTAGGCAGGGTTACGCTGCGCCAAGATCAGGTGAGACTTATCCGCGCCGAAAATATACCCGTAGCCAAACGGGAGTTTAACCGGATTATTTTTTGTCGCTAAAACAAGATCCGGCTGAAATCGAATACTAAACAATGAGACAGGCGCCTTATACTCGCCGTAAAATTTTAAATTCCAGTTAGTGTTGTTTATATAATGAAAGGGCACGCCGGATGAATCCGTAAGCAGGCATTTACTTTTTCCTAAAATTAAATTACGGGTATCATCAAAGGAGCTAAGATGCAGCAAATACGATGCGCTTTTGAGCATTGTCGAGAAATGGTTTAAACTGCGTATGTACTTTTTTACTCCGGGAGTTTTTAGAATACCGCCGTCGGAGATGTCGCCTTGAAAATATAAAAGTGCGCGAACTTTATCTTCGGATGGTTTTTTGTAAAAAATAGCCACAGCGTTTGAAGTTGCAGCTTTTTCAATACCTAATTTTACCAAATTGCCATTTTCATCGGCAGACACCGGAAATGCATCCAGTACTTTATAATTCATGCGACTTAAGAAAAACAATGTAACGCTGGTGATTCCGACGTATTTGCCTGAACCAATTTGAACCTTCATATCATTCGTGCGCCAGAAGGGTCTTTGTAAAACAGGGCCAACCACAGAAAGTATTTTCTTGAGATTTGTTATTTCTTCAGAGGTATTTTTTATGTCCGGCATTGGAAATTCGCCCGGAGATTCCAGCGCAAACAAATGAAAAGATCTGACGTCAGGAAAAAGAGTCGCAGCATGAACGATGTCTGGACCTGAAAACGGGTAAAAAAGATTTTGTCCACAATTCTTGTCGATTTCTTTTTCTTGCCAGGTTCTAATTACTGCAAGATGATTTTTGTCATATTTTTCCCATGATTCATTAATATTTTTAGAGTATTTAATGTATTCAGGGTTTGAAATTAATTTTGAAAGGCGTGAATTTTCCGGCAATGGCATGGCTGCTATAAAACGAGCCATTTCATCAACCGCTGGATTTTCAGACCATTGCAGTTTATTTAGTATAAGTATTTCACTTTCAGGGTTTTGTTCGGTTATCTCTTTTGCAGAATCGGTCTTTCGACAATAAAGAAATAAGATCATTGAACTCGCCATAAACAGGAATATTAATCTGTGAATTTTATTCATTTTACGTTCTCTACCTTGTTTTTATTTACATATTCATTAAAAAATTGCATTGCTATTTTTGACTGTGAACCCCAAAACAAATAATTATGTGCCTCTTCTGGCATATTGATGGTAATATCCAGCAGTAAATGCAGTTTTGACAATGTTGCGTAAAACAATCGGGACTGTGAAATTGGTACAACTTCATCTTTTGTGCCATGTGCCAGATATAAAGGCGTATTCCATTTTCTTGCCATTTGTACAGGATTGTCGATCAATAACCATCGATCTGGAAACTGTTTAAAGCTGCCATATACTGCCGTCATTAATTTATCTTCCGGCATCTTTGTTTGATCGAAGTCTCCGGAGAATGCAGCGGCAGCGCTAAACAACGAAGGATTGTCAAGAGTAACGAGAGCTGCTCCTCTGGCGCCGGTTGAAAGACCTAAAACAAAATTATTTTGACTGGTTAAAAATATACCTTTTGTTCTCATTGCTGGAATTAAAAAATCATGTATCCATTGCAGACCTGGAGTATCTGCCCACTTTAATGTAGTCTCTGGAAAATATTTTGATTCATAAACTGTTATGTTCATTTCAGGGCAGATCAATCGAAAACCGTTATTGTCCGCATGTTCTTTGATATTGGTTTCATTTAACCAGCGCAGCCTTGAGTGTTTCCATCCTGGCAGTAACAAAATGTTACCTCGTATCGTTTTTCCTGGAGGGGTATAGATGGTAACCGGTATTTTTGCAGCAGTTTCTTTTTTTGAAGAAACAATGCGAATTTCCGTAATTCCTGGTTTAATGCTATTTACGGATTCAATATCAACTCCTGTCGTTGCATCGGGTTGATTTTCAGCAATGTTTTCCCCGTTTATATTTAAAGTCGGGAAATTTACCAAAAGGCATATAAAAACTATATGATGAAAATATTTTTTACTCATATCAATATATTTCGTTAACCAAGCCTCATACAGGTTGTAAATTCTTTTATCTATAAAACCTCTAAACTTGAAAAAATCGTATGGGGTAAAGCAGAAACGCGTTCTGCTTTAAGGGGAAAGGCTTTTCCCCTTTAAATTAAATTGACGTATTGACTGTAAATAGATTTAAAAACCATTATGTTTAACCAATTAAAAAAAGATCTTTTTGAAGCGCGCAAGGCAAAAAATGCGGTCAAGTCGAATTTATTGAGCACCATGATTGGGGAAGCTCAGAATATCGGTAAAAATGCCGGTAATCGCGAACCGACAAATGATGAAATACTGGGCGTTGTTAAAAAATTTTTAAAGGCCGTCGACGAGTCCATCACTTTACTTGAAAAAGCAGGGCGCGATACTTCTAAAGAAAAAGAAGAAAAAAGTATTCTTGAAGGTTATCAGCCAAAACAACTTGATGAAAATTCATTAAAAAAGGCTATTGATGAAATTGTAAATTCCATGTCTGACAAATCGGTAAAAATGATGGGGCAGGTGATGAATCAATTAAAAGAAAAATACCCAAATCAATTTGACGGTAAAATGGCCAGCGCTCTTGTAAAACAGGCATTGGGCTGACAGAGCTCAATATTTTATGTACGAGGTTTTTTATCTCAATAAAAGAATCGTTATAAAATCTGGCGACATAACACATGAAAAGTGCTCTGTAGTAGTAAATGCCGCAAATTCAACTTTATTGGGCGGCGGCGGAGTTGACGGAGCCATTCACAGAGCCGGCGGCGTTGAAATTCTTCGAGAATGTCAAAAAATTCGAAAAGATGTATTTCCTGATGGATTGCCCACAGGTTATGCCGTAATGACCACAGGCGGAAATTTGCCGGCCAGTCATGTAATTCATACTGTGGGTCCTGTCTGGAAAGGAGGTGACTCTGGCGAACCTGAAGCCCTTTCGATGTGTTATTTTAATTCACTTAAAATTGCATCGGACAATCAATTTACTTCCATTGCTTTTCCCGCGATTTCTACAGGTGTTTATGGCTATCCTCGCGATAAAGCCGCCGCCATTGCATCAAAAACAGTTAAAAAATATATCTTAAGAAAAGAATTTCCAGTTACGGTTATTTTTGTTTTTTTTTCTGAAACAGACAAGCAGATATTTGTACAGCACCAACTTTTTGAAGATTAATGAATTTTATACTGGAGCGGACTCTGTATTTTATGCGGGTTAACATTCATCAGTAAATTCTTTACATCATGCATACGTTTTAATGTTTGTATGCAATGTCATCACCTGAAGGCCGCTGGCTCGACTCTCTTGAAAAAAAAATAGGCTGGTTTGCTCTGGCAAATCTGGGTTTATTTTTATCTGCGCTACAGGTTTTCGGATACTTTGCCTACCTTATGAATCCGGAAATTCTTACCAGAATTTCATTAAATCCGCAGGCGATTTTATCGGGAGAAATCTGGAGAGTAATTACTTTTTTGGCAATTCCTCTGGATCGGAGTCCTCTTTTTATGTTGTTGGCCGTTTGGTTTCTGTATTTTTCAGTAAACCTTTTAGAGAGCCAATGGGGTGAGTTTAAAACAACTTTTTATTTATTTATTGCTTTGTTGATCACCAATCTTTTTGCGCTTTTCACAGGCGTTGAAATCGGAAGCTTTCGATACATTGAACTAAGTATACTATTTGCTCTGGCTACATTGTTTCCAAATGTCGAATTACTGCTTTTGTTTTTCCCTGTAAAATTAAAATACATTGGTTTGTTTTCGTTGGCTCTTATTATATATGAATTTATTTCTTCAGATGTTTTAACCCGATATTATATTTTACTGGTGTACACAAATTATTTTGTCTTCTTTGGGGGGCATGGTTTTAATACTTTGATTCAGGCATGGCGCCGCTGGAATTATAAAAGAAACACAAAAAATTAAGAGGACTCGTTTTCTCTGTTAAAAATTTCATTAAAAATTATATCGATTTTTTCCATATCATCTTTTTTAATTTTCCACCCAGCTCCTTTTGAGATCTCGGATGCCTGACCGACGTTTCGTACTCCGACGATGGCCGAAGCAACGGTTTCGTGAGAGAGAATCCAGGCAATGGCAAATGATGTCAAGTCGCGGTTATATTGAGAACTTGTTTTTTTTATTCGCTCAATAAATTCCAGCGCCTTTGAAAACCAGGGATCTTTAAACATTGGATTTCTTTTTCTCCAGTCATCATCAGAAAGAGCGTCAATATATTCTTTATCAATTTTACCTGTTAATAAACCTGATTGCAGCGGGCTATAGGCCAAAATAGCAACTTTGTTTTCTATGCACCAAGGTATAATTTCACTTTCAATTTCACGTTTGAGCATATTGTACGGAGGTTGAAGCGTTGAGATATGCTCCATTCGTTCACACTTTTTTAAAAGATTTAAATTAAAATTACATACTCCGATGTTTTTAACTTTACCTTCATTTTTAAGTTTGATCATTTCGCCCCAGCTATCTGCAATTGGGGTTTTTGAATCAGGCCAGTGAATTTGGTATAAATCAATGTAGTCCGTGTTTAGTCTTTTTAAGCTGTCTTCACATTCTTTACGAATATTTTTTGGGTGGATACTGAAAGAAATATTTTTTGGACTTTCCCAGACAATCCCGCATTTAGTGGCAATGATTACATCTTTACGTCGGCTTTTTAAAACCTGTCCAATGAGTTCTTCGGCATGACCCAGGCCATATGCCGGCGCTGTGTCGATCCAGTTTACTCCTTCGTTGAGAGCCTTTAAAATCGTTTGTTTGGATTCATTTGAATCTTGCGACCCCCAGCCGAATTTCCATGGTCCTCCCATTGCCCATGTGCCGAGACCGATCTTGGAAATTTCAAGATCATCGTTTATTTTTTTAAGAGGTATCATAGACTACGATTTTTCCCCGTACACAAAATTAAACGAACGCCGTTTAGGTTCAAATCCGGCTTCTTTAATAAACTCAATGCATTCCTGTTCATTTGATAATCCATAAGACCGCAAAACGTTTTCTTCGTAAACTGGCGAATTGATATCGTCGGCGCCGCTGTACAAAGCCAATTCTCCGACCTGCTTTCCTTTTACCAGAAGCGAAACCTCAATATGATCGATATTATCAAGATAGAGTCTTGAAAGAGAAATCATTTTAAGATATTCATGTGAAGGTACATGCCTGACTTTAAATCCCTTTGTTTGCTGCTGAAAAGTCCAGGGTACAAATGAAAGTATATTTTTTGTTTCATCTTGAAGTTTGCGAATCATTGATAAATGTTCAATGATTTCTTCAGCGGTTTCTACAGAACCCCAGACGATGTTGGTTGAAGCTTTCAGCCCAAGATGAAGCGCCGCAGCCATGATATCATACCATTCTTGAGGCGTTGTTTTTTTTCCGCTTAAAATGTTTCTCATTCTTGAGCTTAAAATTTCAGCGCCGGCCCCCGGAAAACTGTCAAGACCGGCCTGCCTTAAATCAGTTAAAACGTTTTCAATTGACCTTTGGGTAAGTTTAGAGAATTCCCTGATTTCAACCGGCGAGAATGCTCGAATGTGGATGCCGGGAAATTTTGTTTTCATTGAGTTTAAGGCATTAAGATAATAATCAAATGGAATTTGGGGGTTAACGCCGCCTTGAAAAAAAATCTGGCGGTAATCTTTTTGCCAGGCTTCATTTGTTTTTTCAAGAATCTGGTCTATGGTTAAAACATAACCCTTTTTAGATTCAACGGATTTCATAAACGAGCAAAAATTGCATTCAATATCGCAAACATCGGTATAATTGATGATTCGAAACATTGTGTATGAAACCTGCTTTTCAGGAAATTTTACTTTTTTAAATTGATCTGCAGCTGAGGCAAGATCATAAAAAGGCGTATTTTGCCAGTGAAAAAGCGCCTCTTCATTGTTCATTCTGCCGCGAGAGTAACTGGCTTTATTTTCAAATTGATATATCCGGGTATCCATATGTTTTACACTTTACAAGCCACGTAGCAGTTTGTAAAATATTAAATGATTGTGATCATTGTACAGGGGAGAGTAAAAACCTTCTATGCTTAAGGCAAAAAATGTCGACAATGTAATAATGAAAATGTCTAAGATGTATAGTCGATTTTTATTGTGTATGTTGTTTTACACAGCAATTGCGCCTTTACATGGCAGCGCCCTTCGAATTGATGAAGCGCCGGATGTTTTGCCGATTTTGGTCGATATACCCAATGACTGGATTAAAAACCAGATCATTAAAGAAAATGGAATTATTTATACCCTTCGACACCAAAACGCAGAAATTGAAATCAGAAGTTTTATATTTAACAGCGTTGACATCGATTACATTATACATGCAAAAGCAGCCAGGATGTATTCTAAATATTCTTATATCAACATTTTACTTGAAAAAGAAGAAAACGATGGCGATGTAAAAAGACAAACTATTTTTTGGAAAATACGATATCAAAACAAAACTTATTATGAAAAAACCGTTATTTTACAGTATCTAAACAATATCGTTATTCTTTCATGTCTTGCGCCTGAAGCCGAATACCAATACCATCGAGTTATTTTTGAAAATGCAATTCTTTCTTTAAAATATGATTTTAAAACAGATGAAAATACATCGGATACCGATAAGAAAATTGAAGAACCGGCAACAGATAAAAATGAATTATCAAAAGACAAGCAGGATGTACCTGAAAACAAAATGGATGAAACGGAAAAGTTGAAAAAAGAAGATGAAGAACAAAAACCATAAAGTGGGCAAGTATGCCCCCTCGGTCGAACAGCGTTCGCCCTACCCCGTCACAGTTTTTCGATTACTTCTCGGAGTATTGTTAATTACATTTACAGTGTCCGGTTTTGGTGCATCCTTGCAGTCTCAGGAAGAAAAAAACTTTAAAGACTCTTCAGGTATGAATATGGAAAGTATATTGGGCGACGTTCGTTCCATATGGCCGTCTGGAAAATGTGCAGACAACATAAGCGGAGAAAAAGAATTTATTTTATTTGCATTTGCCTGTAAAGCGGATTTTACCGCGGATAACCGTAAGGCATTTCTGGATAAAATGATTGCAAGAGGCTGGCAGCTTAGAAGAGAAGACTATCATATCGATAAAAACAGCGCATCCTATTTTTACAAGTTTCAGGTTGATTTAGATCATGATATTTATTTTAAACTTTTTTTTAGAGATCCGGTTGTCATCTGGCCGCTGCATGAAAACAATCGTCCAAAAATAGTTATTATATTAAATGATGTGCAAAAGACAGAAGATATTCAAAAATGGATGGAGCTCAAGCTCCCTTTTACGGTGTCTGTATCCATGCTTTCTGACCAACGCGATAACGTCATTGAAGCTGCGCGGAAATTAAGCTATGACACATGGCTTTTTATACCGGACTCAGTTGAATTTAAAGATCCAAATGAAAAGTCAATAAATGAGAGTAAAAATAATTCTCAGGAAGACACTGAAAAAGAAACTCAAAATCCGGTAGTGTCACAGTCTTCTGAAAATCTGGAAACATTGACGGAGATTTTAAGTAAAAAGCAAGATCAATATTTTCCGTACTCTGGTATAACCATTTCGTCGACCAACTTGCATATTAAAAATATTGAACGTTTGAGAACATTGTTTAAAATTATGAAGAAAGAAGGGTTAAAAAAATTTGTGGGACCTTCCAGCCCGGAAATTATCGATACATCAAAAGTTCTCGATATTTATTCTCCAGCAAACACCTACTATCTCGGTTTAGGAAAAACAATAAATGAAACAGCCTGGCAAAATGCTTATGAGAATGCTAAAAACAATGGTTATTCGGTAATCATTCTGGATGCCCGTAATAATGACGCTCGAAACTTTTTGCTGCAGATGATTCAACAAACCATTAGTTTTATAGATTATACGAATCTTGAGCATGTTTATTAAACCGGCAATAATAAAACTACCAGATTTTTATGGCTTCTTTCATCATTACCAAAGTAATTTTGTGATTCAATTCGCAATTTCCAGTACTGATTTATGTCGAGAGAAATGGTGTCTTTATCTGAAAAAAGAGATTTCTTGCTCCCAATTTTAACATAGACATTTGAGTTTTTGTAAGTGATTTTAACTTTTTTCTTTAAACCGCCGAGTCTGCATCCAAAAGGGTTTTTTGTCTCTTGAATTATGAGAACTTTGTTTTCTTCAATAAGTGTAGAAAAACGGGCGCGGGTAGAACAAAGAGGAACTTTCCTTCTTCTTTTTCGCAATATAAAAAAGTCAAGAATAAACCAGAATAATACTGCGGCAATTATGCCCAATGCTATTTTTTCTTTGTTCCCTCGATTGTACAAAGTAACAGCCCTGTCTATGTAATACTCCATTTGAAAGGGGGTTATGAAATCGATGGGAATTGTTTTTATTACAACATCATTGGCAACAATATCCATTTGAGCTTTTGTGTGTTGCTCTGGTTTAAACCGATAACCGATATCAAGTTTAAAAAATGTTTCTACTATTGGAATTTCTGCCGGTTTACCATAAATACTGGTGAGATAATAGTACGTATTAATTTTTTTCCATTTTATATTGTTAGTAAAAAACTCAGAATCGTCAATAGCATTATTTATAAAGGAAATACGAATATGAGCCTTGTCAATCGGCAAGGGATTTCGTAGGAGTACGACAAAGTGTTCGATATCTTGATTAAAGAATGGATAAAGTATAATTCGGGGAGGCAATGCTGTAAGGTCACTTTTAATGATATTTTCTTCAGCGGGAGAATGACCAGATATTTTTAATTTATCTACAGGGTAAATGAGGCTTGTGATAACAATGAAATGTATAAAAGCTATCATTTTACCTGTAGCATTGTGTAACATGATTCTTAATGTAGTTTTTTAACAAGCCGTCAAATCAATTAAGCTCCTCATTTTTTGCCGCGTATCAGCCATTCTCGGTGAATGGGTGGGATTTTTATATAAGGAAGTAGCGGTGGTTTTTTTATTCAACGTCGATAATTTTTCGTAAAGTTCTTTATATAACAAGTCTTCTTTT
>JAOUFY010000102.1 GCA_029857955.1 Spirochaetia bacterium | reverse complement strand
CAAGAAATAAAATTCAATGATTACCATATCAGATTTTTTGGAGGTAAGTAATGAGCTCTAATATGAAACTGATAATTGGATTAGGCAATCCTGGTGATCGTTACATGAACAACAGGTGCAATATAGGATTTAAAATAGTTGATGTCCTTGCCAATAATACAAATATTCAAATCAAGACCAAAAAGAAAAAGTCTTTGTTGGGTACTGGAGAATTTGAAAATCATGAAATTGTATTATTGAAGCCGCAAACCTTTATGGATTTAAGTGGTGAGGCAGTACTCTATATTGCATCATTTTTAAGAATACCAATACAAAACATTATTGTTATTCATGATGACTACTCCCTCGCCTATGGCGAGGTTCAAGTAGCCAGAGGTCCAAGACTTATACATCATATCGGTGTTGAGTCGATCACCGCTGGTTTAAAATCAGAAAAATTTATCAGAATAAGAATCGGTATTGCCCCTGCAAATGCAGAACCATTTGATCTGGAAACTACGACTAAAGAACAAATAACGGGCTACCTGGAACAAGATTTTACTCTTGATGAAAACATGAAAATTATAGAAGTTATAAATGATGCTGAAGCAGCATTAAGATCAATTTTAACTCAGGATATTGAAGATGTCCTTTCAAGATATAAACTGGGATCTGCTGCAAAATCAAATTCACCAAAGTAATGCAGACTTTAGTGAGATTTTTAAATTACCTAACTGGATTATCAGCTTTTCAGGTGGAGCGGATTCAGTTCTGGCCCTTGCAACACTAATATCTCTCCATCGATATAAAAATATACCCAGAAAAATTATTATTTTTTACCTTGATCACGGGGAAAAATTTTCCATCGAGGAACAAAACTCTCGAAATAAAATTTTTGATTTATACAATTCTATTTTAAAAAATGAACATAATATTGAATTGGAAATTAAATTTTTTAAAAAAAATGTCCATTTAATTGCTCGTAAAATAAAAACATCTTTTGAATACACTGGTTCGCAACTCCGGCTCAGATTGTTAAAAAATATAGTAAAAAATTTTCCTGATTCAATAATTACAACAGGACATAACCTATCGGATTGGTATGAAACAGTTATAATGCGTTTAAACCGTGGCTGCTCTCCTGACAAACTTGTTCCTCTGGAGCTATTTAAAAACTCTTTTTCTAAATTTTATCCATTGGCAAAAATAACCAGAGATGAAGTAAGAAATCTATGCAGATACTATCATCTTCCTTATTGGGATGACCCGGGAAATACGGGAAATAAAAATATGAGAGCCCGAATTAGAAATATTTCTGAAATTACCAATCCTTCAGGATTGAGAAAAACGGCTGAAAATTTTATAATTCATTTTTCTCAGCAAAATCCAATAGATAAATATAAACATATCATTATTACAACGAGAGAACATCGGGAATATCGGATTGCCCTGAAAGAGCTTCAACTTATTAAAAATTCTGATACCCTGATCCAATCTATTTTTAAAGAACTTTCCCTCTGGCCTCAAAGTGCATCCATCAAAAATGGTTTAAAAAATAAAAGTTTTCATTTCCAGGCTTATCATATGGAAATCGAAAACTGGAACGGCACTCATTATATGATATTCCGCCGGGGGCTCTCCCGCCTTCCTGGGTTATATAAACATTGCGAAACCAATATTATTACAGGTGACCAGATAAGTAAAAAATATTTTATACAGCTTGCTTACGGAAAAAAAATTATCTCTAAAATATTCAGTGAAAATAAAATTTCAAAAAGGCAAAGAAAACTGGTAATTTGCACTTTATCAGAAGAAAATAAAAATGAAATAATCAAACTGGATATGCGGAATATTGGTCTGAAAACCTATTCGAAATATACCGGTTAAGTATTTTTAGTATAAATCCGGTATAGATCCTCAAAAAAACGAATTGAAAATTTATTGCTAAACAGCTCATTATTTCCGTCCATTGAAATCAGTTTCCTGTTTTCAATGAGAAGCTCAATTTTCCCAAAAAGTTTCTTTCCAATTTGAAGATACAAAGGACTCTCTTCACCTGAAAGAGATACAACATGAAACTTACTCATATATCCAACATACCCAAAAAATGAATTTGCCTGATCATTTTTTACAATATAAATAAGTTTATTTATTGTATAAAAATAATTTTCTAAATCATCCTTTTGAATTAATTTTTTAAAACTAAAAATACGAATTTTTTTTCTTAATTTGTCAGAAACGTTGTTATTGTCTAAATAAATATTTTGAGTAAAATAATCATATTTCCCTACTTTATCATGGATCAGTTCCAACAATCTGATGAGAATCTCTTCATCATAAAAACTCACCATAAGAAAAACTCTTAAATTCTTCATTTCTTGTATCTCCTGTTCAGCATCGTCTTTAACAAGGTTTTAATTTGTGCACCCAAAAAGAGATCTTGACACTTTTCAGCTGTTTCAAATAAAACAGGTATTATTGAGTCATCATCAATTTTCTCCAGGGCAAACAATGCCGAGCTTCTAAGATTATAACTATTATTTTCATTTATTAAAAATGAACTCAGCACACCAACATGCTTTTTCGCACGCAATATTCCCAGAGCAATTGCGGCCTCGATCTGAATACTTTCTGAACTGTTTAACAATCTTCCTGATATAGCATCAATTCCTCTTTCATCTTTTAAATAACTTACGGTGTAAATTGCCCATAATAGAATATTCTCATTTTTTTCCTCTTTAATAATTCTATTTAATCCACTCATTGATGCTGTGCTTTCAAATTTAAACAAAAGTTCTATCTCTTTCATCTTTAAATCATCGTCATCTTCCTGCGCCAGTTGATTTGAGATATAGGAAGCTGAAACTTTATTGTTAAATACCCCGATGGTTTCCAGGAGCCCTTTTCTGATTATCTTGTTTTTGTCCCCAAGTGTATCGTTTATAACAGCCAGTCCGGCAGGCGTTTGAAGATTCTGAAGAGCATAAATTGCTTTCAGACGTACGTCATCACTTTTGTCGTTTTTTATGATCTGTATTAACGATGGAACAGCCTCTATTGCACCCATGTTTTCCAGTGTTCGTATTGCATAGTAGCGTACTGATTTATTTTCATCACGCTCCAGTATTTCGATTAACAACTCCATGGCGCGCTTGTCTTTTAAGTAATAAAGTGCATCGATCGCATACATTCTTTCAACAGGATTTTGAGACTGACTTAACTCCACAAGAACAGGCGTTATACGATCATCATTAATTTTTGAAAGCGCAACATAGCACTCCCTTCTGATATCTATTAATTGATAAGCAATAAATTGAGATACCGGATACAACAAATCTGGTGACTTTAAAATACCGGACAATTTCAATAAAATTGAAATATTATAAAGATCATTACGGTTATGATGTGTATGTCGTACTATTTTATTCAACGACCCTTCAACCAGTCCGCTATAAAGGGTGATTACCTGTTTTTTATAAAGGGGATCCTGGATTTTTTCAGTTATTATGGTACCAACAAGCTCCATGATGCTTGATTTATTTTTTTTTAATAATAATTCATAAAGCTTACTCCAATATTCCGCAGAGTACTGCTCTTTTAAAAGAATATTTTCAATTTCTTTGTAGTCTTCATTTGAAATCGAATTTGTTAAATCCTTTTGCAGATTAATCTCAAGAGAAAATACCTGTGTATGATATAAAAAGATATAAAATATCCATTTTATAAGAAACTTTTTAGACATAACAACTCAAGAGCATGCAATACATTCAACATTTTTCTGAATCTTTAAAGTACGCCAAACCATATTTTCGATAGTATACAATCTTGCTGATATTTCTTCCCGCAAATAGAAATTTGTCACCAGGTAGGCGATCATTGCCCCCATCACACCGGGCAGAGGTGATATAACCCCTTCCGTTGCACATGTCGGAATAACACCAATCTCAGGTGGTTTTTCAAAAATGCACCTGTAACATGGCGAACCGTTTTGAGGATTCATTACTAAAATATGCCCCTGCGAAACCCCAATTCCAGAAATAATGGCTTTCATACCGGATTTTACAGCTAAATCGCTAACCAGAAATTTGCTGGTTACATCATCTGATCCATCTATCAAAAAATCCATATCTTTAATAAATAAAGCGGCATTTTGTTGAGAAAACTTTTCTGAGATCCAATCTACCTGAATATATGGATTCATTTCAGTGATCTTGTTATAGGCAACAGCCCCTTTCAAGAGTCCCACCTCTGATTCATTGTAAATAATTTGTCTGGATAAATTGCTGGTTTCAATAACATCATCTTCAAGAAAACGAATGTACCCAACACCTGCAGCAGCAAGATAAGGCAATAAAGAAGAGCCTATCCCGCCTGCTCCTATAACTAATACTTTTGCTTTTTTTAATGATTCCTGGCCTTTGAGGCCAGAAACCATAATTTGTCGACTATATCTTTCTATCTCGCTTTTACCCAGCACAAAACCTCTTCCAAGCGTCTGTGCTGAGCATCGAGCAATAGAATATTTTACTGGTTCTGAGATCTAAAGTAATTATTACTATTTCTTCTCACCGCTAATAGCAACAGTTAATTTACTGACAACATCCTTAATGAAAATATCATCAGACTTGTTTTCTTCACAAAATTTCACAGCCTCTATGGCAGCTTCATTCTTTACGTCTCCAAGGTTTAAAATTGCAAGTAATGACGCATAAACAACGCTGTTATCACTATCTTTCATGATAACCTTACTCAAAGTAGTCGTTGGCTCACCTTTAGTACCCATTTTGCCTAAACTTGACGCTACAGCAATTCTCACTTTTGCACTCTCATGGGTTTTTATAACTTCGATTAAAGGGTCGATTGCTTCAACAACCTTTTTTTCTCCAAGATTTTGAGCAGCAGTTATGACAACTTCCGCACTTTCTGATTGTAAATCTTTAATATACTCATCCGTACTCTTTTTTTTAGCTTCCTCAGCATTAATAAAATTGAACGCAAATAAAGATACTAATAAAATTGTGGCTAATTTTTTCATCCTATTGTCCTCCGAATTTA
>JAOUFY010000101.1 GCA_029857955.1 Spirochaetia bacterium | reverse complement strand
CCTCATGGGACATAATATCGATTTACAGTATTTTTTTTGTCATAACAAGGACTGTACTTTTCACGGGCAACGTGGAGCTGGAAATATCATCTTTTCGCATGTCGAAAAACTGCGTAACGGCGATAGCAGACAATACCTTCGGTGTACCTCTTGCGGACGAAAATTTTCTGAAACAAAAGGTACGATATTTTTCAAGAAAAAAATAAAAGCAGAAGTCATTCAAAAGGCCTTGCAAAGTACAGCCGAAGGGATGGGTATTCGGGCTGCCGGTCGTGTTTTTACCATAAATAGAAACACTATTATTAGCTGGGTAAGGCAGTCGGGAGAACAGACCGCAGAAATTGAAAAATTTTTTTAAGAATTTGGATTTCGAGGAGGTACAAATTGACGAATTCTGGTCATTCGTATTTAAAAAAGAAAAAAACCTGACTCCGATTGAAAAAATTTCCGAATGTGTGGGTGATTTTTGGACATTTACAGCCATTCATCCGACATCCAAACTTGTATTTGCCCATTTATCCGGCAAAAGAATCACCGAAAACGCAATAAAATTTCTACATACAATAAAGAAGCGCCTGAAATCAACAGCTTTTTACCTGACAACCGACGGAAATGAAATGTACATCAATGCCATGAATTCCGTTTTCGGCAATTTAAAAAATGGGACAATGATGTTTCCCGCTGATCTTTGCTATGCCCAGGTTGTTAAAGAGTTTGAAAAAAATAAGTGTACTGGGATAAGGAAGAAAATAATTCTGGGGACACCTGATGAAATTGAAAACTATCTGGCAAAATCAGAAGTCTCTGTTCAAATCAATACTTCCTTTATTGAACGCAGCAACCTTACATTCCGGCAGCACAACAAGCGAATCGAAAGGCGGACGCAGGGATTTTCCAAACTTACGGAATATTTCAAACATCAAATAAATCTGACAAGTTCTTATTACAATTTCTGTTTACCACATTTAAGCTTGCAACGATCTGACGGTGACCGAGTCGTACATTATTCGCCAGCAATGGCGGCAGGAGTTACCGATCATGTCTGGAGCTTTTCCGAAATTTTGAATTTTCCGGTAAATTAAGCCATGACCGAAAATAAAACAATGCCCGTAACTGCTCAAAAAGCGGGGGTATTTTTAGTCGTTTGAGTTCCAACAGGACATACTACAATAGATTATATAGCGTGTATATATATTTTTTTCCCATACGAAAATACCCCCGCTTTTTGAGTAGTTACTTAAAATAAATGTGACATAAAATAAAGTACTTGACAACTTTGTTAAAAATTACGATTATATAAAGTTCAGGATCCATCATGGCAAGACACAGCGATTATACGGGTAAACAAAAGGCCGCCATCTTTATGCTGGCCGTGGGACCGGAGGTTTCTTCGGAAATTATGAAACGTTTGTCGGAAGCTGAGGTCGACACCATTACTTACGAAATTGCGCGACTGGAAAAAATTTCCTCGGACGATAAAGAAAATATATTGCAGGAATTCCAGGAGCTGATGATGGCTCAGGAGTTTATCACTCGCGGCGGTCTGGATTCTGCGCGAGGAATTCTGGAAAAAGCGCTTGGTACGCAAAAAGCCATCGACATATTAAACCGGTTGACCAGCTCGTTGCAGGTACGACCTTTTGACTTTGTGCGAAGACAGGATCCGGCGCACCTCTTGAACTTTATACAAAATGAACACCCGCAGACCATGGCTCTGATATTGTCTTACCTCGAGGCCGGCAAGGCGGCTTTGATTATGTCATCGCTGCCCCATCAGATTCAGGCGGACGTTGCCCGCCGTATTGCGAAAATGGATAGAACCTCTCCGGAGGTTTTGCGTGAGGTAGAAAGGGTTCTGGAAAGAAAACTCTCGACGTTATCTAACGAAGACTATACCTCTGCCGGGGGCGTGGACGCTATTGTGGATGTGTTAAACAACGTGGATCGCGGTACGGAAAAAAGTATTATTGAAGCCCTTGAAGAAGAAGACCCCGAATTGGCCGAAGAAATTAAAAAGAAGATGTTTGTATTCGAAGACATTGTTCTTCTGGACGACAAGGCCATCCAAAAAACCCTGCGCGAGCTCGACAACCAGGATCTGGCCAAAGCCCTCAAGGCCGTCGATACCGAAGTACAGGAAAAAATCTTCCGCAACATGTCCAAACGCGCGGCTGCGCTATTACGGGAAGATATGGAATTTATGGGACCCATTCGATTGAAAGACGTGGAAGAAGCTCAACAGAAAATTGTAAACATTATTCGTAAACTCGAGGACGAAGGCGAGATTATCGTTGCGCGCGCCGGAGAAGACGAGCTTGTTACATAAGGAACAAGTTTCACTCAACTTTCAACTTTTTTAATCATCCAATCAGCGAATAATCATTACCGCGGGATACAAGAATTCTATCAAGAGTAATATCTTCCTTCAACAATCGATCAATAATGGATTCGGCCATTTCTTGCGCTGTTTTAAAATTCGCATTTTTCCCAACCACGGTTGTGGTAGGCGCAAGAACTTTTCGTTCATCCTGCATTTCAAAATGTTTTAAATTATATTCTTCCCCAAGAACTTCGTAAACCTTATGATACTGGCTGCTTTCTTCGCCGTGACTGATATTAAAAATAACTGTGTAATTCATAATCACATACAAGTGGATTTTGACGCTGAGTCAATAAATATATTTTTTGCACTCATCGATTTTTGGCTTCCTGCATTCGTAGTAACGATACAATGCCAGATATTTTGACATGCCAAAAATTCTGCAATTGATATTTTCAAAAAATATTTTTAATACTCCTTCAATTTCATCTGCCGTATTCACATGTTCGTGTTTCATAAGTAAACCATAATCCTGACCGTACCTGAATTGGAATTCCAGCCCGGTTGTTAATGTCCAGCCTAATGTCCAGAGAAAGTTTCCCTCGTTTGGTATGCTGACCCGCAAAACTCCATTTTCGGTTAAAAGCAAACCACTTCTGGCAACAACATCCGGCAAATTGCAAAGATGTTCAAATGTAGCCACAGAAGTAATTCTCTCATAACGATTGCCGGAAGGAACATCTCTAATATCCGCGTAAATACTTCGGACTTTTTTAAGTAGCGGAGAGTTCTTATATAATTCTGTAAATGGCTCAATAATATCATAAGGATGGACATTAGATTCATAGTGGAGTTGATTAAGAGTACCTGCTCCTATTTCTAGGGTTGGCAGATTTTTTTCTTCCTTGCCGGAGATGTCATTTGCCACTTTTTTATGAAGCCACGACTCCATTTTTTGTGCCAAAAATGAAGCTAACGACCCTCCCTCCCGGTTATTCTTATAATGAGTTTTATATATTTTTTCAATCTGCTCTGGCAATGCGGGGCGTGTTTTAGGAAACCTGTTTAGCAAATCTATCGTGCTTATCATATAATATGTTTAAATACTACAAATCCTCCAGGAGCGACTTGGCAGAAACCTCAAAATTCTCGTCTAAATGCATTAAAATGCACATCTTGGTGCGCTAACCCAAACACGCGCATTTAAAATCATAGCGACTGAATTTCGAGTTCCTGCCTGAACTCTGAACCGTCAAACATATTTCTTGATTCAAATTCAAGTTGTGTTCAGGACTGCAATTCAAGAAAAGGAAAAAATGGTAAAAACAATTACAATAATGATTTTAGTATCTCTTTTTCTTGTTGCTGGCCAGATTAATTTGAAAACTGCTGTGACCCTTTTTAATGACGGGCTTAACTTCTCAACCGTTCAATCTTTTTTTTATTCTGGTAAATTTTGGATAGCAATAGCCTTTACAGGCACAGGCGGCCTGCTTTGGTTATATGTAATCAGTTATGAAAAGTTATCTGTAGCTTATCCGTTAATAAGCTTTAGTTATATATTTATGGCTATATGGGCCTACTATAAACTGGAGGAACCATTAACGAGCGCCAAAATTGCAGGTATTTTAACGATCATGGTTGGCGTGGTACTGCTGTTTAAATAATTATTTTATTTTTTTTCACGTGTATTTTTGTTTATTGTTATTCGGCCTTCAAGTATGGCTATTTGACGGGCAAGCTGATCTACTTTTAGGTTCATAACGCGAAATCTTATATAAAAACCTACAGTTAAATATGATACAAGTACCATAGAAATGTAAAATATCAAATCCACTCCGCGGCCTACTCCAAATATTTGTGCTATCCGGTTAAAAAAATTCGGGAAAAAAAATGCCAGTGTTATTACTGCAAATATTGCATAAAAAAATAATCGCTTGATGGCCTGTACTTTGTTATTGTAAAAATGGCGGGCAATAAATAATATAAATCCAATGTTTAATATTACGATTATCCACTGTAATAGTACTACGCGCATTATTAATTTTTAAAAAACCTTTTCAATATTAAATCATGTAAAATATTTATAATATTGAATAACGATTGACCTTTTCTTAATGAGTAATTTGAATAATGAATATTCACCGGCGCTTCTGAAAATTTCATTTTATTTTTTTTTATGATTTCAAAAACTTCTGATGCATGCGCCATTCCATAATTTATGAATTTCACTTTTTTGGCAGCGCTTATGCTAAAAATCCGAAGACCATTATGGGAGTCTGTAATATTCAATCCTGTAACAATTCTCGTAAAAACAACGGACAGTTTTAGAATAAATTTTCTAAATTTTGAAATATTACTTGTACCATGTTTAATAAAGCGCGACCCAAGCACGACATCCAGATTATCATCAATCAATATTTTCTTTAAACGCAAAATATCCGAAATATCATGTTGTCCATCGGAATCAAATGTTGCCACATATTTTATATTTAACTCTGTTACCGCAAATTCAATTCCTGTTTGCAGAGCAGCGCCCTGTCCAATATTAAACGGATGCTGCAAAATAAACACATTGCATTTTTTTAAAATATCCAATGATGCATCGCTGCTGCCATCATCAATGCAGACCACATTATAAAATTTTTTTCGTACGTTCTCTATGACTTTTCTCAAAACCTTTGCTTCATTATAGACGGGAATAATAATCGCTGTTTCTTTATCTATCAT
>JAOUFY010000048.1 GCA_029857955.1 Spirochaetia bacterium | reverse complement strand
AAAGTTTAATAATCAAATCCGGTGATATGGCGATAAAAGCCAGAAAAATAGCGCCAGATAACGTAATTCTATTTAATATCCGGTCAATAAATTGTTCGGTATGGGTTCCTGGCCTTATTCCAGGTATATAACCGCCATTTTTCTTTAATGCTTCAGCCAGATCCTTGGGATTATATTGAATTGCTGTATAAAAGTACGCAAAAAATATAATCAACACAACATATATGATTAAATATGACAGGGTTCCAGGTGCAAGATATTTTTGAATTGCCATTGAAAATTCCTGATAGCTTCCTTCCAGATATCTGGCAATTTGAGTCGGAAATAACATTAAAGACGATGCAAAGATAATAGGCATAACATTAGCTGCGTTTACTTTTATTGGAAGAGATTGACTTGATCCCTGCATCATTTTTCTTCCAACTATTTTTTTACCATATTGAAGAGGTATCTTACGCTGCCCCTCTGTAAGTAAAATACTTAAGCCAATCATTACAATAAATATAACAACCATTATGAGCATAAGAACGGGATTAACTTCATTGTTTTTCCAGTCACTTATAAAACTTGCAAGCGCTGGGGGAGCCCCTGAAATAATACCAACAAAAATTAACAAAGACGTTCCGTTACCAATTCCTTTTTCTGTAATTAGTTCGCCCAGCCACATTAGTACTATCGTACCCGTTGTGATTGAAAGAATTGTTAATAAAATAAAGCCAATACCCCCGCCTCCGCTAATCAAAACGCTGTTAGGGTTTCTAGCCATTATTTCATTATGTAAACTTTGAATGTAGATTGTTATACCATAAGATTGAGCTGCACATAAAAGAACAGTACCATATCGAGTGTATTGGTTTATTTTTCTACGTCCATATTCGCCTTCCTTTTGCAGCTTCTGCAAACTTGGAACAACAACCATCATTAACTGCATAACAATTGATGCAGAAATATAAGGCATAATCCCCAGGGCAAATATAGATAATCTTTTAAAAGCGCCACCAGCAAACATATCAATATATTCAGTAATGCCTGTACCTGAACCAACTGTAGATTTCATATAATCACTAAGTATAGAAAAGTTTATTCCCGGTACAGTGATATGCGCACCAATTCGAAAAACTATCAGCATGCTGATGGTAAAAAAAACTTTTTTTCTTAAGTCTGGTATATTAAATATAGTTAGTAGTGTTCTTAACATTAATTAGCCTGTTTCTTTTTGAATTTACCGTTTCTTTCAGAATCTTTAATGTCCTCAATTATTGCGCCGGATTTAGTTAAAAGTTCTTTAACCGATGCACTAAAAATTACTCCATTAAACTTTATCCCTTTGAAAACAGACAGATCAGTCTTTGTGTCTTTATTTATTTTGCCATTTAAAAGCTTAATACTGCTTTGCTTGTTAACATTATAACCAAGTGCAGCTAGTGTTTCAGGGTTACATTCATTGATTTTTTTATCTTTATTTTTTACAAGATATGCTGCTAATGAAGGAATCGTAATCACAGTGTTTTCGACGCCGAAAATATTTATGAAACCTCTTTTGGGTACTCTTCTATGCAGGGGATTTTGTCCGCCCTCAAACCAGGCAGGGATGGATACACCTGATCTACTTTTTTGACCTTTAACACCTCGTCCGCATGTTTTTCCGAGTCCTGATCCAGTACCGCGGCCGACACGACGTCTTACTTTAATTGCTTTTGGGTTTGGTTTCAATTCATTCATTTTACGTCCTCTACCTTTACCAAAAAGCTAACCTTATCAATCATTCCAACAATTTGCGGTGTTAAATCATGTTCACGACTTTGACCAATTTTTCGTAATCCAAGTCCTATTAATGTAGCTTTTTGTTTATCCGTTCTCCGAATACTACTTCTTACCTGAGTTACTTTAACTTTTTTTGATACCATAATAAACTCTTTTTTATTTACTAATCTCGCCAGATTCTAATTCTTGCGCAACCTTTTCTACATTTGGAACAATACCTGCTGCTATTCTCTTTTCAGCTCGTCGCTTGCTGCTATATTCTCCAAACATTTTCTTTAACGTAATAGAACGTCTTTCTTTTGCTTCATTAATTGTTTCAAGCTGACTTAAAGCATCAAGTGTAGCTTTAACAATATTTAATTTATTGCTTGATCCAAGTGATTTGGTCAATATATCCTGTATTCCCGCAAGTTCGACAACAGCCTTCACTGCTTCACCTGCAATAATTCCTGTACCTGGCGCACATGGTTTTAACATTACCCTTGCAGATTTAAATTTTCCAACAACCTGGTGAGGGATTGTTTGCCCCTGCCTTTTAACTTTCGATAAATTCTTTTTAGCGCCTTCTATGCTTTTTCGTATAGCTTCAGGAACTTCTCTAGCTTTACCAAACCCCAGTCCAACATAGGAATCCGAATCACCAACTACTGTCAAAGCATTAAAAGAAAATCTTCTTCCACCCTTAACAACTTTAGCGACACGCGACATATTTACGACACGTTCGGTTAATTCAATATCTACTGAATCGATTGTAACCGTATTTCTTTTTACCGGCTCTTTTGTTTTACCTGTTTTTCTCACGCTAGACCCCAATTTAAACTTTTACGCCTTTTTCGCGTAACTCTTCAACAAATGCAGCTACTTTACCATGGTAGATTTTATCGCCACGATCAAATACATAAGCTTCGTCCAATTTGTATTTTTTTTCATTCATGATTGCAACTAATTCATTTGCAAGATTTTTTGCTTCTTTAATATTTGAGCAATTCTTCTTATTATTGCCCTCTTTACCAACCGTTGTTACTGTTATCATTGTATTTCCAGTCACATCATTGATTAATTGTGCATTTAAATGCTTGTTGGAAACATGCATATAAATACGCTTATGATTATTTCGATTTCTCAGTTTAAGCTTGCGCCTTACTCTAAATTTTTTATCCGCGTGTAGACGTTTACCTGTCATATCCCTCTACTCCTATTTTTTACCGGCTTTACCGGCTTTTCTTCTGACTTTTTCGCCTGCATAACGAATACCTTTACCTTTATACGGCTCAGGTGGTTTCTGAGAACGAATATCAGAAGCCATTTGACCAACTCGTTGTTTGTCTATTCCCGTCACCAGGATTTTAGTTGGTTCTGTACATTGAACAACAACATCTTTTGGTATATTTAAAATAATTTCATGAGAAAAACCAAGGTTCATAACCAGAGTCTCCCCTTTTTTCTGAGCTCTATAACCAACTCCATGTAACTCAAGATTTCTTGTAAAACCAGTTGTTATACCCATAACTGAATTTTTTAATAATGAACGAATTAAGCCATGACTTGATTTTACGTTTTTTTCCTCAGATGTCCGACTTACTTTAATAGCATTATTCTCTACCGTCACCTGTATACCTGCATGTATAGGCGTATTCAGTGTACCCTTTGGTCCGTTAACGCTGACATGGTCGGTTTTAACATCGACTTTAACGCCTGCTGGTATTTCAATTATTTGATTGCCTATTCTTGACATATTACCACACCTTACAAATAAATTCGCCGCCGACATTTTGTAATCGAGCTTCTTTTCCTGACATGATTCCTTTGGAAGTAGAATAAATATTTAAACCAATGTTGTTAAGTGCAGGCTTAATTTCATCGCAAGTCTGGTAAACACGTCTACTTGGCTTGGAAACTCGTTCCATTCCTCGTATTACCGGTTTGTTTTTATAGTACTTTAAATCAACTTTTGCCATCGGTTTACTTTGATCTTTATATGGAATAAATTCAGCAATAAAACCTTCATCTTTTAAAATTTTTAACATTCTTTCAATTAAACCGTTTACATAAACATCAACCTGTTCATGTCCTGCACGTTGTGCATTCCGAATTCTTGTTAAACTATCTGCTATTATATCTGACATACTCATAAATTACCTACCAGGATGACTTTGTAACACCGGGGATCAGGCCATGTTGCGCATTCTCACGAAAACAAATTCTACACATGTCAAATCTTCGTATATAAGCTCTTGATCTTCCGCAGAGTGGACATCTTGAATAATATCGTACCTTGAATTTCGGCGTCCTTTTTTGCTTTTCAATTAATGATTTTTTTGCCATATTTTTCCCA
The DNA here is from genome assembly GCA_029857955.1 of Spirochaetia bacterium. GTDB lineage: Bacteria > Spirochaetota > Leptospiria > Turneriellales > JAOUFE01 > JAOUFE01. The sequence goes on along the minus strand of JAOUFY010000048.1, from coordinate 16,944 downwards.
ATCTTTTAAACTATTTTCTAAATGGAAAATTAAACTTCTTAAGCAATAAACGTGAATGCTCTATATCATTGCTTTTAATAGTAAATGTAATATCCATACCATGTATACTCCCAACCTGATCAACATTGATCTCAGGGAAAATTATCTGCTCTTTGATACCAAATGAATAATTTCCATTCGCATCGAATGATTTACCGCTTAAACCATTAAAGTCTCTTACACGCGGCAAAGCAATATTTATCAATCGGTCAAGAAATTCATACATGATACGACCACGTAAAGTCACCATGACCCCGATTGGCATTTGTTCACGAAGTTTAAAAGCAGCTATCGATTTTCTAGCTTTTGTTTTTACAGGCTGCTGACCTGAAATTATACCAAGTTCACTTACAATACCATCCAGGATTTTGGGATCGGAAATTGCACGACCTGCGCCAACATTTATTACAATTTTTCTCAATACAGGAACTTCCATAATACATGAAAGTGATAACTCTTTTTGTAGTTCTTTTCTGTATTTTTCAGTATACTCTTTTTGGAGCCTGGCTTTTATTACGCTTATACTTTTTGCCATGTCAACTCAATTCCTTATCTGATTTCACAGCGATTCTAATTTTTTTTCCATCTTTCATTTCAATTCTTATACGAGTTGGTTTTTTTGTTTTTGAATCCAATATTTGTACATTACTAATATGCAATGGCGATTCCATTTCAACTGTTCCACCTTTTGGGTTTTCCTGTGAAGGACGAAGAAATTTTTTTCTTAAATTTACACCCTGAACAATTACTTTACCACTTTCACGGTCTAACGCTAAAATTTTTCCCTTTTTGCTTTTCATCTTTCCGGTTATAACAACAACTTCATCGTTAACCTTGATGCGTGTTTTAATTTTCTTCTTTTTATCTGCCATATTTACCAACGTTAAAATTACAATACTTCCGGTGCAAGAGATATGATTTTCATAAAATTTCTATCGCGTAGTTCACGTGCAACTGGCCCAAAAATACGTGTCCCTTTTGGATTACCCTGGGCATCAATTATAGCACATGCATTATCATCAAATCGAATGTAAGTACCATCTTGTCTTCTCATTTCTTTCTTTGTTCTTACAATAACAGCCCGCACAACCTGTTTTTTGTGATCTTTTTTCCCCAGTGAATCTTTTTTGCCATAAGCAGGTGTTGCATTTTTAACAGCAATCACTACCACGTCACCAATTCCTGCGTATCTTCGATGAGATCCGCCCAACACTTTAATAATTTGAGCTGTTCTCGCGCCGCTATTATCGGCAACGTTTAACCAAGACATCGTTTGAAGCATATTTAAACCCCAACATCCTTTTCATGCTTACTTTTTTTTATAATTTCACCAAGCTTAAACCGTTTTTTCCTGGAAATTGGTCTACAAGGTTCAATTGCAACATAATCGCCATCAGCAGCCTGATTTTGTTCATCATGCGCCATTAATCTTTTACTGCGTAATATAAATTTTTTAAATAATGGATGCTTAATTCGATAATCGATTTTTACAATAATGCCTTTATCCATTTTTGAGGAAACTACGATTCCTCGCATAATTCGTTTATTTGTTTTTGTATTTTTTATTTCACTGCTCATTTAAAGCTCTCTGTTTCAATACTGTTTGAATTCTTGCAATATTTCGTTTATTCTTTTGAATCTTGCTGACATTTGACAATGAAGATACTTTTACTTTAACCCTCATCTCATATAATTCCTTACGGAGGTCATCTTCTGCCTTACGCAATTCCTCAGGACTTAAATCTGCGTACTTAACCTTCGTTTTGTCAGCTTTTGTTTTTGTTTTATCTTCTTTTACTTTTGCCATAAGGTCTCTGTCAAATTTATTAATCTAGATATCGCGTCAATTCGCTTATGCTTTCTGTCTCTCTACAATTTTAGTTTTTATGGGTAATTTTGCTGCTGCGCGCGTCATTGCTTCTTTCATCAGTTCTGAACTGCCGCCGGCCATTTCAAATAAAATTTTGCCTGGTCTAACCACCGCAACATAAAATTCTACCCCGCCTTTTCCTTTACCCATTCGAGTTTCAGCAGGTTTTCTTGTTACAGGATGATCAGGAAATATACGAATCCAAACTTTCGCACCTCTTTTTACATGACGTGTCATAGCCTGACGTGCCGCTTCAATTTGTCTCGATGTAATACGATCAGCCGTCATGGCTTTTAATCCCATTTCACCAAAGGCAACTTCATTACCAGCCTTAGACTTTCCTTTCAGACGTCCGGTATGAGGTTTTCTCCATTTTAATCTTTTAGGTGCCAACATAATATAACTCCTTAATTCTTATAAGTCTGCAATAACCTTTACAAACTTATCAGGACTCGCGTCTTTTAACAAGATACTTGTCTTCTTCTTTACCCTGGGCTTCAAAGTAATCACCTGTGTACACCCATACTTTTACGCCAATTTTACCAAATGTAGTATCAGCTTCGGCAAATCCATAATCTATCATTGCTCTTAATGTGTGAAGAGGAACTCTACCTTCAAGATAATGTTCTCGTCTTGCCATATCAGCGCCATTTAAACGACCAGATACACAAACTTTTACACCCTGAACACCTGATCGAAGCGCCGCACGGAGAGATTGTTTCATGGCTCTTCTAAAAGGCATACGTTCTTCAAGTTGAATTGCAATTCCTTCTGCCAACGACTGAGCTGATGCATCAGGTTTACTTACCTCTATGATCTTAACTTCTAAAGGTTTTGTAACAAATCGTGCCAGATCAACTTTTAATGCTTCAATATTTTTTCCTTTTTGCCCTATAATTACTCCGGGCTTGGTACAATGCAGTTTTACATGTATTTTTTCTGGAAAACGATCAATACCAATTTTAATAATACCTGATTTTTTATATCGTTTTTTAATTGCATCTCTGATTTTTAAATCCTCGTGCAATACTTGAGCATAATTTTCTTTACGCGAAAACCAAACTGAGTCCCATGTTCGATTTATTTTTAATCTAAGTCCGATTGGATTTACTTTTTGTCCCATTGTTTCCTCGTTTCTTACTCATCCGACAAGACAACTGTCAATCGGCTTGTTCTTCTTATAATTCGGTCTGCACGCCCTCTGGCTTTTGGCATTACTCTTTTCATTGTTGGGCCAGCATCAACGTATATTTTTTTTACATACAATTTTGCTTCCTCTAATTCTGTTGATAACACCTTTGCATTTGCAGCAGCGCTCATAACTGCTTTTAGTATAATTTCTGATGATTTTTTTGTTGTATTTTTCAATATATCAACAGCCTCAGGAAATTCAAACCCCCTGATCTCATTTGCAACCAATCTCATTTTTCTTGGCGATACTCTTACAAAATTACAACTGGCTTTTGCTTCCATTATATTTTCCCCAATTAACCTTTATCTTTCTTCTTGTCTAAACTTGTGTGCCCGCGATATGTTCTCGTAGGCGAAAATTCACCCAACTTGTGACCTACCATATTCTCGCTGACAAAAACAGGTATAAATTTATTTCCATTATGAACCATTATTGTAATACCAACCATTTCTGGAAAAATTGTAGAACGTCTGGACCATGTTTTTAATGGTTTTTTATCCCCGCTGGCTCGCAATTTTTCAATTTTCTTAAATAAATGCGAATCAATGAATGGTCCTTTTTTAAGTGATCTGGCCATGTTTACTTCCTTCTACTAATAATAAAATTCGAACCGGATTTTCTTTTGCTTCGGGTCTTTTTGCCCTTGGTCTTCTTACCCCAAGGTGTTACAGGGTGTCTTCCACCTGATGTTTTACCTTCACCACCACCATGCGGATGATCTACGGGATTCATAACAACTCCTCGAACTTTTGGTCTATGACCCAACCATCGATTTCGACCAGCTTTACCAATGGATAATAACTCATGTTCTCCATTACTTACTATACCTACAGTTGCAATGCAATTGTCATTGATTTTTCGTACTTCACCAGATGGCATTTTTATTATGGTATAACCTTTGTCACGACCTGAAATGGTTGCAAAACTTCCAGCTGAACGAGCGATTTGTCCGCCACGACCTAAAACCATCTCGATATTGTGAATGTTGGCGCCGATAGGTAAGTTTCCAATAGGAGCGGTATTGCCGGGTTCATTATCTACTTTATCATTTGCAATAATGGTTTGACCATTTTTTAAGCCTTCTGGCGCAATAATATATCTTCTTTCCCCGTCTTTATAACATATCAAAGCAATCAATGCAGTACGGTTTGGATCGTACTCTAACGTCTCAACTACACCTGGAATAGCTTTTTTATCTCGTAAAAAATCAATTTCACGGTATTTCTTTTTATGTCCGCCGCCTCTTCTACGAACAGTGATACGTCCATTGTTATTTCTACCGGCTGAATCACATTTTCCGCTCACGAGGGACTTATGAGGTTCATTGTCTTTTATGCCCGCAACCCTGATTACGGTTTTAAATCTCTGTGTTGGCGTTGTCGGTTTAAATCTCTTGATTGCCATTATACTGCCTCAAAAATTTCAATTTTATCTTTTTTATCAAGGTAAACATAAGCTTTTTTTCGGTTTGACTTAAAACCAACACCAAATTTATTTCTTTTACCTTTTGATTTTATATATGCTATATTAACTTTTCTGGGAATTATGCCGTATATTTTTTTAATCGCCTGCTTTACCAGGGTTTTATTGGCTCTCAGGTCAATCTCAAAAGCATATACATTACTACTTCTTAACACCTCAGCTTTTTCAGTTACCATCGGTTTTCTTAAAACTTCATATAAATTCATTTTCTTACCCTACTTGTTCCTGATTAACCCAGTTTACCAGTCATTTTTTTAAACGCATCATTTGTAATGATCAGTCCATGGTTATAAAATATTGGCATCGTTGCCAATCTATCTACATGTATGAGTTGAATCCAGGGAATATTTTTAACAGAAAGTTTGTTTTCTTTACGATCATCAGCGACGATTACTGTAATTGCACGTCTTTTATCGTTTGTTTTACTTCTAAGTTTTCGACCCTTGGAGTATTCTGCATAAAACTCAGCAGATTTTAAAATATTATCAAAACCAGCATAAGCGCCTGCTGTAGCAGGTTTTTCCATTTCCCATTTATCTAATAAAACTACTTTTTTCTGAGCAATTTTCGAGGCAAGAATATGTATCATACCAGCACGTTTTTTTTTCTGACTTACATACACTCGATAATCTCTTGGCCTTGGTCCAAAAACAATTCCACCGCCTCGCCATTGTGGAGCACGAATAGAACCCTGTCTGGCGCGTCCGGTACCTTTTTGCTTCCATGGTTTTTTACCGCCACCGGAAACCTCACCCTTTTCTTTTGCTTTATGAGTTCCCTGTCGCTTATTGGCATGTTCAGCTGTAACAACTTCCCATATCAAATGACGATTTACATCAAATTGAAAGGCGCTGGGAACCGCTTCTTCCCCTACCTTGTTTCCTTTAAAATCAAATATCTGAATACTCATAAAAACACCTTTATTTCTGATACACAAGAACTGAGGCGCCGTTTGGTCCCGGAACTGAGCCCTCAATTAATATTAAATTATCTTCTGGAACGATTCGAAATATTTTTAAATTTCTAACCGTTATCTTTTTTCCGCCCATTCTTCCCGGCATTTTTTTACCAAGATGAATTCTTCCGGGATCATTACCTGCGCCAACGGAACCGGTTTCTCTATGCGTAGTAAAACCGTGTGTAGCGCGACCGCCGCCAAAACCATGTCTTTTAATTACGCCTTGAAAACCCTTACCTTTTGCAACTGCGCTAATCATTACTTTTTCGCCTGCTGCAAATATTTCACATTTAATTAAATCGCCGACCTGAGCTTCTCCAGTGTAATCACGCAATTCTAATAAATTGGAATAATACGTATTGTTTTTTTCAAAGGAAACCTTTTGATGTCCTTTCTCTGGTTTTGTTATATGCTTTTCTTTACATGCATCAAAACCTATCTGTATCGCGCTGTAACCATCTCGATCTTTATTTTTTATTTGAAGAACCGAGCATGGTCCGGCATGCAAAGCAGTAACGCCAATTCGCTTACCGTCTTCATTCCAGATTTGCAACATCCCCAATTTTGTTCCAAGTATTCCCTTCATTTTTTCTCGCCCTTATCAGGATTTTATATCAACAGAAACCCCTGCAGGTAGCTGAAGTTTCATTAAAGCATCAATTGTGTCGGCCGTTGGATCGAGAATATCAATAAGTCGTGAATGAGTTCGCATCTCAAACTGATCTCTTGCATCTTTATAAACAAACGTAGATCTAAGAACAGAAAACTTTTCAATTCTTGTTGGAAGAGGAACCGGACCAGCTATTTTAGCCCGGGTTCTCTCTACTGTACCTACGATTTCCTGTGCAGATTGATCCAGTAATCTATGATCAAACGACTTTAATTTTACTCTTATTTTTTGAACGGCCATAATTATTTACACAAATCCGTTTATTCTAAAATTTTAGTAACAACGCCGGCGCCGATAGTACGTCCGCCTTCGCGAACAGCAAAACGTAAACCCTCTTCCATCGCAATAGGATTTATCAATTCTACTTCCATATTTACGTTGTCGCCAGGATTTACCATTTCAACACCTGTTGGTAATAAAATAGTTCCTGTAACATCAGTTGTTCTAAAATAAAATTGTGGTCTGTAGTTATTAAAGAAAGGTGTATGTCGACCGCCCTCTTCTTTTGTTAATACAAGAATTTCACCGGCAAACTTTTTATGCGGCTTAATTGTTCCGACCTTAGCAATTACCTGGCCTCTCTCGATGTCTTCTTTTTTAATACCTCGAATCAATAAACCAACGTTATCGCCAGCCTGACCAAAATCAAGAAGTTTTCTAAACATCTCAATACCGGTAATTGTACATTTTACAGTATCACGAATTCCAACGATTTCCATTTCTTCGTTGATATTGATCTTTCCTCTTTCAATACGACCGGTAGCAACTGTACCTCGACCTGTAATTGAAAACACATCTTCAACCGGCATAAGGAAAGGCTTGTCAACATCACGAACTGGATCTGGAACATATGAATCTAAAGCATCAGCAAGCTTCATGATAGCGCCTGTTCCGAGGTCAGAATCTTCACCTTCAGCAGCTTTAAGAGCAGAACCTGATACAAATGGAACCTTATCGCCAGGAAAACCATATTTTGTTAACAAATCTCTTACTTCCATCTCTACCAATTCCAGCATTTCAGCTCGATCAGCTTCCGGAAGCATATCTACTTTATTTAAAAATACAACTATATGAGGAACTCCAACCTGTCTAGCCAGAAGGATATGTTCTCTTGTTTGAGGCATTGGACCATCTGCAGCTGACACAACTAAAATCGCTGCATCCATCTGAGCTGCTCCGGTAATCATGTTTTTAACATAATCAGCATGACCTGGGCAGTCAACATGTGCATAATGCCTGTTTTTAGTCTCATACTCCTGATGCGAAGTTGCAATGGTGATACCACGCTCTCTTTCTTCAGGAGCGTTATCAATTTCGGCATATGATACAGCTTTATTCGTTCCTCCGATCATTTTTGCCAACGTTGTTGTTATCGCCGCCGTCAATGTTGTTTTACCGTGGTCAACGTGACCTATTGTTCCTACGTTTACGTGCGTTTTACTGCGATCAAATTTTTCTTTAGCCATTTGCTTACTCCTTAAATATGATGATTCCAGAAGGGGCGACTGAATATCTTACCCTTATCTTCGCGAATTCACCTAATATACCATTATTTTAAAATTCAGTTTCTGTACAAAAACAGCATGGACTTCATGCACAGACGAGAGGCACAATTAAACTAATGAACACTGTGACAAGTAAAATTTGACCTGAAGGAAATCGAAAAGTTCAGATCTAAAAAAAAATGTAATTTTTTACACTGAGAATAATATATTATGTCGCATTATTTTAAAACCTGCATACTGTCGTTCGCTAATTACTCAAATTTCACTATCATTTTATTTATCAATTTATAAATCAACGTTTTCTCGTTGCTAAATTACAAAAAAATGTATCAAATAGAGTTTAAAAGAGCTTTTGCAAATTTAAACGTTAAATATTAAAAATTATTTAATCTTTCTTTAAGATTTTTTGCGCCTGAATCCGCCAGCTGAAAAGCTTCTGCCATCACGGGTCGAACCGGCTCCAGAAGGTTTGCGATTTGAACTCTGTCCAGGTCGCGATGGTCTGGCAAATTCATTTTTTTTACTTTCTGCTGCTTTGTAGTCAAAACCTTCAACTGTTCGCCGTTCGATGCTGGCCTTTAGAACCCTTTCAATTGCTCTTACTGCGCCGCTATCTTCTGCAGTTACAAATGTATAAGCGTCGCCTGTCCTGGCTGCCCGCCCTGTTCGTCCAATTCGGTGAATGTATGCGTCAGTTGTATCTGGTATATCGTAATTGATGACATGAGAAATTTGACTTACATCAATTCCTCTTGCAGCGATATCTGTGGCAACGAGAACTTGAAATGTACCGTCGCGAAAACCCGCCAGAGCCTTTTCTCTTTTTGCCTGAGAAAGGTTTCCCTGTAACGAAGCTGCACGAAAATCGGCGCTAACCAATGTTTCTGCAAGTCGTTTTGCCCTGTGCTTTGTTCTTGTAAATACAAGTACGGATCCGGTTCCGATTTTATACATGATTTGAAGTAATAATTCTGTTTTTAAGTGCTGTGAAACAGGGAACAAGGCATGTGTTACCGTTACAGCAGCGGCATTTTTTGCCGTTTCAATGGTTTCGGGATTTGTTAAACACTCCTGCGCGAGAAATTGAATTTCTTTTGGCATGGTCGCAGAAAAAAGCAGCGTTTGTCTTTTTTTAGGAACCTGTTTAAGTATTTTTCGTATATCAGGCAAAAAACCCATATCAAACATTTGGTCGGCTTCATCGAGAACTAAAACTTCTAAATGAGATAATACAATTGTTTTTTGATTCATATGATCGAGTAAACGCCCCGGACAGGCGACAACAACATCTACGCCACTGCGAAGATTCTTCATCTGCGGATTGATATTTACACCGCCAAAAATCGTCATACTCTTGATACCGATCGATTTACCGAGAGAAACAACCACATCGTTGATTTGACCGGCCAATTCGCGAGTTGGAGCAATGATCAGCGCTCGGACTTTTCCTCGCTGACCCTGGTTTAGACGTTCGAGAATAGGCAATACAAAAGCCGCGGTCTTACCCGTACCTGTTTGCGCTAACCCAACCACATCTCGACCCTTCATCACGATGGGAATTGCTTTTTCCTGTATGGGAGTCGGTTTTACAAAACCCTGAGCTTTAATGCTCTCTGAAATTTCATCGCAAAATTGAAATGCCTTAAAACCCATAACTTACCGTATAATTCCTATAAATGTACTAAACATATGTCATGGTATATTTTCAAGACACACCGACAAGCTTTATAATCACCTGGCTGCAATGGAGAGCGCTTACTTTGTCCAGAGGCGATTTCTAAGCGTTTTTTTTATTGATTTATCTTGTTTTGCTTTTGTTATTTGGCGGATATTTTCATCGTGACTTAAAATAAACAATGCCGGATCAAGCTTAACTTCTCTTTTATCTTTCAAAATTCCCTTAATCGCATTTTGTAAAAACGAAATATCTAAAGCTTCCATGATTTGATTATAAATCTTGTCGAACAATTCCAGAGATTCCTGCGCGTTTCCGATTAATTTGGCTGCAAAATGACTGGATACCCCGATCCCCAGCTTTACATGATCTTTTTCCCAACCCTGACAGTATGTGATATTGCCTTTTTGATCACACCTTACAACGCCATGCCTTGCCGTATACAATTCCAAACCTTTTATCAGATAGTCATTGTTCGTTGTAATGATGATGCCTTTACTGGCATACCCCCAGTCGTCTACATCAGAAAATGAAATTTTATGACTATCGCCATTTTGCTTGTCGGATAAAAATTTCATTGCTTATTTTTTGTTATGTGCCAATATGTAAAGTAATAATCAACCATACCTGATTTACGTAAGGGTTAGCGGAGAAACGTTAGGTTCGAAGCGAAGGGCAGACTTGCCCTTTTATTGTTTTTCTAAACTAAAATTTTTTCAAATTCATTAAGAGGAATGGGGATTCCAAATAAATATCCCTGATAAAAGAGACATCCATTTTCAAATAAAAAGTCTCGTTGCTCAACGGTTTCAACGCCTTCTGCAATTACATCAAGTAGAAGTATTTTGCCAAGTCCAATGATGGTCTGCACGATGACGGCATCAGCAGGATTTATAAACATATTTTTTAAAAAAGATTTGTCTATTTTCAATTGATCAAGAGGAAGCTGTGAAAGATATGATAACGATGAATAACCTGTGCCAAAATCGTCCATGGATAAATGTAATCCGATATCTTTGAGTTGCAGCATTTTTGCAATAATCTCATCAACATTACTCAACAAAAGACTTTCGGTAAGTTCGAGTTTTAATTTCGCCGGATTGGCTCCAGACATTTTAAGAATTTTTTGAACCTGACCTATAAAATCTTTTTGCCGAAACTGCCTGGCGCTGATATTTACTGCCAGTTGAAAATCACGGGTATTTGGATCAGATTCCCATGTTTTAAGCTGCTTGCAGGCCGTTTCCAAAACCCAGTATCCGACAGGAATTATCAAGCCGGTCTCTTCTGCCATTGGAATAAAGTTCACAGGAGGAATCATTCCACGTTCGGGATGCTGCCATCTCAACAATACTTCCGCGCCGATGATCTTGCTTGTATGATCTACCTGCATCTGGTAATATAACTTAAACTGATTTTTAGATAATGCAGCTCGCAGATCATTTTCAAATACAATACGAACTTCCATGGCGGCATGATTTGCGGGATCAAAAAAACGGCTTGTATTTCGACCTGACTTCTTGGCCTGATACATCGCTGTATCGGCTCGTTTTAAAAGCTCATCTGAAGAAATATCATCGCCTAAAAACAAAGTAATGCCTATGCTTGGCGAGCTGTGATATTCATAATTTTTTAATGTGAAAGGACGATTGATCTCCTCACGAATTTTTTCAGCGACTATTTCTGCCTGCACGGCGGCATGCTCATTATCTAGACTCAAATCATTTAAAACAACGACAAATTCATCGCCGCCTAATCGCGCAACCGTATCGTCTGCCCGAACGCATGACTGAAGGCGGGCAGCAACTTCAATCAGCAACAAATCGCCCACATCATGCCCCTTGGTATCGTTTAACTCCTTAAATTTATCCAGATCGATAAATAAAATTGCGCCATGACGTTTATTTCTTTCACTTGCTGCAAATGTATGATGCAGTCTGTCATATAAAAGTCTACGATTTGGCAGTCGTGTTAGAGGATCAAAAAATGCCAGATTATGAATGATTTTTTCAGCCTGTTTTCTTTCGATTACTACAGCTGAAAGATAACCTGCTTCTCGGATTAATTTTAAATCTGTTTCGCCGGGGGTTCCCTTTTCACGGCGATAAACAGCAAATGTTCCAATAATTTTACCTATGGAGTTTAAAATTGGCTCTGACCAGCAAGATAATAAATTATAACGAAGAGCCAGATCCTTGTAGTTTAACCAGAAAGGATGATTTTCAATATCTTCCACAATGACCGTTTTACCTGACCATGCTGCAGTTCCACATGAACCAACTCCATCTGCTATTTCCAGGCCATCCACCGCCTGATTGTATTCATCCGCCAGGCTTGGCGCAGCTTCGAAATTTAAATGTTTGCCATCTTCGCTAACCAGCATTATACTTACCAGAAAATCTGGCCTGAATTTTTCCATGTGTAAAATAATTATTTTTAAAATTTCGGAAAGTTCGGTGTTTGTCGCCATCTTTTCAAAAACCTGAAGACGCACTTCTTCTAGCGCCTCTTGCTGTTTAAGTTCAGTGATATCACGGCCAAAGGCAAGAGCTCCGGTGATTTTTCCCGCATCATCGCGTTCGGCGACAAAAAAAACATGGTTAATTCGAAGCTCTTTTTTCGAATTTAAAAGCTTGATTTCTACGTCTCCAGGCTCGCCTGTTTCAAGAACATACTCCAGTTGTGACTGGTACTCATCCAGATTGTCGATTTCATTTAATTGATTTTCTACCGGCTGTTTACCAATGATCGATGATGCTGTCGTTTCTAATGTTTTCTGCATGGCATGGTTTACGTAAACCGCCCGACATTTTGTATCGTAGCGAATGATATTGTCGGGAGAATTCTCTGCCAGCGACCGAAACTCTCTTTCCTGTTTACGAAGCAAATCTTCCATCCACTTTCGCTCTGTAATATCGCGTACAACGGCCTGCAGCACTTTACTGCCGTCAAGCTCCAATGCGCTTAAGAGGACTTCCGCCGGAAACGTAATATCAACGTCGGCCATTTTATGAATCCATTCAAAACGAAGATTTCCTTTTTCCATGGCTACTGCAATCAATTGATTGGCCAGCGTCATAGAATCTGAACCGTCGGGCTGCGTTGGAGGAGAAAGATCGGCAGGGTGCTTCGTGCAAAACTCTTCGACGGTATTGCAGCCAAACATTTGTAAAGTTGCCTCATTGCAGTCAAAAAATCCCTTTTCAGTCAACAACATCACCGCATCGCTTGTCGAATTATAAAGCGCACGAAATTTTGTTTCAGATCGACGAAGCGCCTCTTCTGTTAAATTTTGCTGGGTGATGTCCTGAATAGTGCCTATCATTCTAATTGGCTTTTTATCATTGTCAAATTCTACTTCGCCCCTGCCTAGAATAAAATGTTCGCTTCCGTCAGGCCAGACAATACGATGGGTACATTCATATTTTTGACCTCCGTTTAATGCGTTTTGAAGAGCTTCTTCAACTTTTTTTACGTCATCTGGATGTATCCTTTGTTTAAAAATTTCATAATCCGGTATGATACTTTGAGGAATCAATCCCCATAAACGAAAGTGTTCATCAGACCATTTAAGTTCCCCAGTAACGGGATTCCAGTCAAAGCTGCCCAGTTTTGCAATTTGCTGCGCTTGTTTTAAATTATTTTCATGCTGAATTTCGAGAAAATTCAATATGACATTTTCTCTTGTACTATGGCTTGTACGCCTTGCAACCAGGCTTGTAAAAAATAAAAATAAAATCACCATGAACCCCATGGCCATTGAAATCTCCCCGCCATCAATGATGAGCCGCAAGGCAAGAGTGACCATTACGGGTATTGAAAAAAGAAATACGGTAACCAAATCAATTGTAAAAACAGTTATTGCCCCTGCCGTCATACCGGCTAATGCCAATGCCAAAAAAGCCTGATGAGGAATGTTATTACCTGGAAACAATAAAACAGCAGAAAGCCCCCAGCCAACCCCGCTAATTGCGATCCCTGTTCTAAAAACAGTCAGCCAGAAACTTTCATTTAATTTAACGCTTCGGTGATATAAAATGATCGATATCAATCGCCCGATGATTATAATAATCTGAACAGACAGCCAGACATAAATCAAAACGGGACTTACAACTTTCCATTGAACTTTCGCAAGAACCAGAGAAATCAACAAATTTGCGGCAATGGGCGCGGCAAACCCATCATATATAGAACGTACCTGCGCAATACGAATTGCCGACTCCTGATCGATGGTTGGTTTATATTTTTTCGATGGCATATTTATTGGATCATCAATCAATTATAGGTAGCTTAGTGAGCGTCCCAAAACCCATCCAAGGATTTTGAGATGCGCTCTTGATTAAACTTGTACAACAAATAATAAGTTAGAAAATATTTTAATTTTTTAACTTAATTTTAATCTCATTATCGAAGTTAACTGATCATAAGGAACTTCTTCTTGAGCGCCGGTTGACATATCTTTAATCATCACGCTGTTTTTTTTCGTTTCTTCTGCTCCCTGTAAAACTACAAAAGGTATATTTTTACTATGGGCTTCATCAAATTGTTTGCCCAGTTTTTTATGCCCGCTGGACAATTCGACGCGAAACCCTGCTTTTCTTAAATTTGCGGATAATTTAAAATTATTTAAACGTACATTCGAGTCGTTATCATCACTTGCAAATACGGCAATATAAATTTCTGTATTGCGTTTTATTTCAGGCAGAAGATTGTGTGCTTTTAAAAAATCTACAAAGGTCACATCGCCCATACCAAATCCTACCGCATTGATGGCGTCTTTACTAAAGGCCGACACAAGATTATCATAACGTCCGCCGCCAAACAAGGATCGTCGATTATCGGGATGTTTGTCAAAAATTTCAAAAACAAGCCCTGTATAATAATCAAAACCGCGAATTACCGCAGGGTTATACTGAACAAGTTCTCCATAGCCAAGAGAATCAAGAATTTTAAAAACTTCTAAAAACCTGAAAACGCACTCTTCATTTTCAATACCATTGCTTTTTAAATAATCCATTCCCGAGCTCATGTATTTTTTCAGTTCTTCAGCTTGAGCCTGTGCCAGGCCTTCTGAAATCAACATCTGGGTAAATTCCTCGGCGCTGATTTTTTCTTTTTTATCCATAACCCGCGAAATCGCAGCCCACTTTTCAACAGGAATTTTCAGGATTTTTTCAAATACCAGATTTAATATTTTTCGATGATTGATGTATACCTGATAATGTTCTTTTGATGCGCCAAATTTAGCTAGAACTTCATTGGCCAATTGTAAAATTTCAACATCAGCCATAATTTCATCAGAAGTGCCCAGTAAATCGGCATTTACCTGCCAGTGTTCCCGTAAACGGCCTTTGCCCATTTTTTCATAACGCCAGAGGTTGGGTATAGAATACCATCGAATGGGTCTGGGAAGTTCCCTGATTTTCTGGGCAACCATACGCGCAACAGTCGGCGTGATCTCGGGACGAATGGCCACATTTCGCCCACCCCTGTCTGTAAAAGAATATATTTGCTGATTTACTATTTCTTCAGAAGTTTTAGCAAGATACATTTCTACGGGCTCAATAAGAGGCGCATCGATTTTTTCAAAACCAAAAGATTCCAGTACTTCTGAAATGTTTTGAAACATCCATGTTCTTATACGCATTTCATCTGGATAAAAATCCCGCGTACCTTTATATGGAGCTGTTGATAAATAATCTGCCATGATACAAATTTATGCCAAGACCGGCATTGGCGAAGGAAAGGCTGTTTGAATTTTTTTACTCAATTCATAAATTAACTTTTCAGAAAAATAGTTTCCCTGGATTTGAATGCCTACGGGCAGTTTTTCAAATGGCCCCGGTACAGAAATTGCCGGAATACCTGCAAGCGAAGCGCCGACGGTCAATACATCAGAAAGATACATCTCTACGGGATTTGACGTTTTTTCGCCAATTTTAAAAGGTACAGAGGGGGCTGTCGGCATGAGAATGACATCCATTTTTTCAAATGCTGTTAAATAATCCTGCTTGATCAGGGTTCTTGTTTTCTGCGCCTTTCCGTAAAAGGCATCGTAATAACCGCTTGATAATGCATAGGTTCCCAGCAATATTCGACGTTTTACTTCAGGGCCAAAACCATGGGTACGATTCTTTTCATAAAGCTCATTTAAATCTTTTATATCTTTAACGCGGTTTCCATAACGAACTCCGTCAAAACGGGCAAGGTTCGCCGATGCTTCGCTGGTGGCCGTTAAATAATAAACGGCGATGCCATACTTTTGATGGGGCAAATCTACATCTACAATTTGATCTTTTGAAACAACTTCTTTCGCTAAAAAGTCAAGAACCTGATCAAATGATTTTTTCACTTCGGGGCTTAATCCCTCGAGAAGTTCTCTGGGCACTCCAATCTTTAAAGACTTCATGTCATAGGATGGAATTTTGTACATCGATTCAGGTATGCTGGTTGCATCCTTACTATCTGGTCCCTTCATTATGTTGTACATAATTTCGTTGTCGGAGGCGTATCTGGTAAAAGGTCCAATCTGATCGAGACTGGAGGCAAAGGCAATTAAACCGTATCGCGATACCGTGCCATACGTAGGTTTTAACCCGACAATTCCGGTAAATGCGGCGGGCTGTCGAATTGAACCGCCCGTATCAGAACCGAGCGTTACCGGCAAATAATCTGCAGCAATTGCGGCGGCAGATCCGCCGGATGAACCGCCGGGAGCGCGCTCTAAATCATAAGGATTGCAGGTTTTTTTAAATGCAGAATTTTCTGTAGAAGAGCCCATGGCAAATTCATCCATATTGAGCCTGCCCATGGGAATCATACCCTGGTTAGTTAACTTGTCAACAACGGTCGCAGAATATGGAGAAATAAATCCTTCGAGAATTTTTGAAGCGCAGGTTGAACGCCGGCCTTTTACAACAATGTTGTCTTTAATTCCAACAGGAATTCCATCATAGGGAGATAAAGACTTTCCGGCCTGGATTCTTTTTTCAGATTCCCGCGCAGCCTCAAGAGCCTGTTCACGATCGACCTCTATAAAGGCATTGATTTTAGAATCATGTCTGTCAATTTGTTTAAGGTATCCGTTTAACAGTTCAACGGGAGATATTTCTTTTTTTTGAATTTTTTTGCTTAAATCGTTTAAAATAGAAGATGCCATGCGTCATTTCTATTATGGAAAACACCACATCGATCAATTTTTTTAGACATCATTTTAAATTTAAGCAGCGTAATTGCATTTACGTTTTGAATTTGCCCCATGTGTCGGCGGCAACTTCGCGAAATACGATGCGATCAATTTCTGCTGCTTCAGTCATGTAATGCATAACGATTAAGCTAAGGGGCGCCGCGCTTTTTCGGAGTCCGAGTTGAACGCAAGGTTGGGCTTTACGGTCATTTTGCTATTCGAATATTGCGAAGAACGAGCTGGACGATTGGGTGAGGCCACGTCTCAAAGCCCGAAAGTCCGGGCTGCAATGGAAGAATGCTGGTCTTTGCGATGTCCTTTCTTCCGGGCATGGTCATCAGCGCATCCACATTGAGAATATGTTTGG